>JAPUJU010000307.1 GCA_027296025.1 bacterium | reverse complement strand
TTCGAGTTCGACGGCGTGTTGACCTTCAGCAAGGAGCACCTCGTCGGCTTCAGTGGCACCGTCCACGAGGCCGACCAGCCCCATCACCTGAAGGTGGCGGACACGGACATCTGCTCGAATGAGTGCGCACGCGATTACGGCAACCCGTGTGAGAAGTTCTGTCCGGCCGCGGTCTACGAAATGGTGGAGAACAAGGAGAGTGGGGTGAAGGAACTCTTCATCCATCATGAAAACTGCGTGCACTGCAAGACCTGCGACATCGCAGATCCCTACCAGATCATCACCTGGACCACGCCGGAAGGCGGCGAAGGGCCCGACTATAACCAGATGTAGTTCAAGCCAGAAGTCGTTCGAGCGCCGAGTGTGATCAAGGCAGAACCGCCGCCAGCGCCTCATCGAGGTGTTCGAGCTGCTCGGGATGGCTCGCCACGAGTAGCGTCGACGCCGGGGTCTCCATGTCCTCTGGGAACGCCACCCCGTTTGCTGCGCCGACCAGCGCACCGGCTTCGCGTGCGATCAAGACGCCGACCCGCCCCCGAATGCTGATGCCCAGGGCCGTTTCGGCCCAGCGCAGGCCCGCGCAGACCCCCGGGACCAACGGCGCGACCGCCACCGCACCGCCACACGCCGGGACCACCTGGTAGTCGTGCGAACGCAACACTTCAGCCGCGGCCGCGGGCATCCCGTGCGAAACGTACACGCACTTTCCATCCGCGGCGGAACGGACCGGCTTGCGGGCGACCCCAGTCGCTCCGGCGTACGCGCCCCTTCCCCGTACCGCATCGAAGTACAACCCTTCGCGCGGCAGGGATACCAACGCCGAATGGTAGAGACCACGGATTGCGAGGCCCACGATCACGGCGTAGGGGCCGCTGGCCTCGAGGTAGGAGCGAAGCGTGCCGTCGATCGGATCGATTACAACCTGCGCATCCGCGTCTTTGGGAAACGCCGCAACCGTTTCGGTATCCTCTTCCGCGGCCAGACACACCTCGGGAAAGTGCTCGAGCAACGCCTCGAGAAGGATCTCCTGGGTTCCAACGTCGGCGGGGGTCAGGGCCTGCTTGACCGCCGAGCTCTCACCGGGTTTCGGCGAGTTGCGAACCCGACCCTCGAGACCGCGCGCGAACGCGGCGGCCTGGTGAACCGCAGGCAGCAGCTTTTCTGCGAACGCGTCATAGCGCGCTGGCTCGATTGGACCGTCCGGAGCGTCTCGACTACCCGACATGCCGCCAACTCATTTGTCCAAGCACCCGCTGGCTCACCCGTTTCCGTCTAGTCGCGCTGGGTCAGCTGCACCCAGGCCGTTGCAACCGCGATCCGCTCGCCTCGATCTCGACTCAGGCTCCGGCCGACAGCGGCTCAACACCCAATCGAAACACCGACCACCGCCTAGCTACACCCGCTCGTGCTTCCGCAGTTGAGACACTTATAGCAGGCTCCGTTGCGAATCATGATCGAACCGCAATCCATGCACGATGGCGCATCCGTCTGGTTGACAAAACTCATGGCCAATCCCGAATGACCTGGGAAACTCTCGACCCCGCCAGCGACTGCGCCGCGCGGCACCTCCAAGACCGCTGCCGATGCCCCCCGATCGCCCGGCTCGAACTCGGGAACCTCGGCTTCCGCCGAGAGATATCGGTTGCCGAGATATCGAAAGACATAGTCGGTTATCGACTTGGCGATCGGAATGTCCCGGTTGTTGGTAAAGCCGGCCGGCTCGAAGCGCGTGTGACTGAACTTGTCGACCAGGGTGCGTAGCGGTACGCCGTATTGCAGGGCCATCGAGGTCATGGTCGCGATCGTGTCCATCAGCCCCGAAACGGTGCTGCCTTCCTTTGCCATGCGCAGAAAGATCTCACCCGGCATTCCATCGTCGTACATCCCGATGGTGAGATATCCCTCGTGTCCCGCGATCGAGAACTTGTGCGTGAGAGCCTGGCGCTCATCCGCAAGCTTGCGACGATGCGGACCCGCCGCGGCCAGGCTGGCCCCGATAGCCGCCGTGATCGGCGTGACATTGCTTGCCTCGTCGCGACTCGTGTTCAACGGTTGGGTGCGTTTACTGCCGTCGCGATACACCGCCAGGGCTTTGAGCCCCAACTCCCAGCCTTTGACATAGGCCGCCATCACATCCTCGGGGCTCGCGTCCTCGGGAAGATTGACGGTTTTGCTGATGGCGCCCGAGAGGAAAGGCTGCACTGCACCCATCATCCGCAGATGCCCCATCCAATCGATCGAGCGCGTGCCATTCTGCGCCCGAAAGGCACAATCGAAGATCGCCAGATGTTCGGGCTTGAGATCCTTGGACCCTTCGATCGTCTCGTGCTCGTCCACGTGGGCGAGGATTGCCTCGACCTCGGTTGCGCTGTAACCGAGGCGAACCAGCGCCGTCGATACCGTGTGGTTGACGATCTTGAGAAACCCGCCCCCCACCAACTTTTTGTACTTCACCAGGGCGATATCGGGCTCGACCCCCGTGGTATCGCAATCCATCATGAAGGCGATGGTTCCCGTCGGTGCGAGTACGCTGATTTGTGCGTTTCGAAAACCGAACTTCTTGCCCCGCTCGAAGGCCTGATTCCACGATTCAAGGGACGCGTTCTGAAGATCTTCAGTCACACCCTCGCTCGGAATCTTGGTGGCGGCGTCCCGATGCATCCCGATCACCTCGAGGAAGGGCTTCTTGTTGCGCGAGTAGTGCGCAAAGGGCCCCATCGCCTCGGCGATCTCGGCACTCGTGAGATACGCCTGACCCGACATCACGGAGGTGATCACCGCCGCCAGATTGCGACCGGAATCGCTGTCGTAGGGCAGGCCCGACGACATCAGCAACGCGCCCAGGTTGGCGTAGCCGAGCCCGAGCGGCCGATAGAGGTGGCTGTTCTTGTCGATCAAGGGTGTCGGGTAGTCGGCCGGATCGACGATGATTTCCATCGCCGTGATCGTCGTCGCCACCGCTGAGCGGAAGTCTTCGACCTGAAACTTGGCCTCGTCGTCGGCGAAGGTCATCAGGTTCAGACTGGCGAGGTTGCACGCCGTGTCGTCGAGGAACATGTACTCGGAACACGGATTGCTCGAGTTGATGCGCCCGGATTCCTTCACCGGGTTCCAGCGATTGATCGTGCTGTCGTACTGGATACCGGGATCCCCACAGATATGCGTGGCATCCGCCATCGACTTCAAGATGTCCTTCGCTTTGCGGGTATCGATGACTTCGCCCGTGGTGACAGACTTGGTGTCGAAGCTGCCGTCGTTCTCGGCCGCGAGCATGAAGGCATCAGTCACCCGCACGGAGTGGTTCGCGTTCTGGAAGAACACAGAGTCGTACGCACCCCCCGGAACGTTGAAGCCGCCGTCATAGCCGGCATCGATCAACGACCAGGCTTTCTGCTCCTCGGACGACTTCGATTCGATGAAGTCGAGGATGTCCGGGTGCTCGACGTCGAGGATCACCATCTTGGCAGCGCGTCGGGTCTTGCCACCACTCTTGATCACCCCGGCAAAGGCATCGAAACCGCGCATGAACGACACCGGCCCCGACGCCACGCCACCCCCCTTCAGGGTTTCGCGCGAGGAGCGGATCTTGGAAAGATTGGTCCCCGCACCCGAGCCACCTTTGAACAGCATCGCCTCGGTCTTGGCGAGATCCATGATGGATTCCATGGTGTCTTCGACCGAGTTGATGAAACAGGCACTCGCCTGCTGGGCCGTACCCTCCACGCCGAGGTTGAACCACACAGGACTGTTGAACGCGACCTTCTGGTTCACGAGCAGATAGGTGAGTTCGTCTGCGAACGCCTGGGCGTCATCCTGGCTGCGGAAGTAGTCGTACTTGCTACCCCACTCCCGGATCTTTGCGACAACGCGGCCGATCAGCTGGCGCACGCTGGTCTCGCGACCGGGCGTATTGAGATGCCCGCGAAAATATTTGGAGACGACGACGTTGGTTGCGAGCTGCGACCAACTCGCCGGAATCTCGACGTCGTTCTGCTCGAAGACCGATTCGCCGGCTTCGTTCGTGATCTTGGCCGAGCGAATTCCCCACTCGACCGAATCGAACGGATCTTCACCGGGGCGCGTGAAGTGACGTGTGATAGCGAGACCACGGTTGTGTTTGCGAGTCTTGTTCGGCGACCCGGACCCCACCGTCTTCAAGCGCCCTTTCCCCTTGGAGATGGCCCCCTTGGTTCGTGCGCCTGCCCGCTTGCCACGTCGTCCGCCCTCGGTGTCGCTCATATCGCTTTCCCCCAGTGATGTTGCGATCTCGTTGATTCCGTCTCTCGCTCGTTTGTCTCGCTGATGGCGCTGCTCATTTCGTACTTCTTTTTCCGTCTTCCGTTGCCTCTACTATCTCTTTCAAGCTCTTTTTCAGTCTCTTTTTGTGTCTCGTTTTCTTATTCGTTTCTTGTTCTTTTCTATTCTGTTCTGCTCTTTTCTTTTCTTTTCTTTTCTTTGTCTCTTCGTTGCTTCGTGTGTTCGTGTGGGTGCTCATTCATGTCGGTGGAACGTTCTAGAATACCGCGGCGCGCTTTGAAATCTCGTTGGATCGGGTTCTTTCGTGCGTCTTCTCAGCGTATTCCTCGATGTCTCCTTCGTGCTTTTCGCGTCTTTTGTTCCCGCTCTCCTTCGGTCCAGCCTTTCGCCTGATCCTCGATCTGATTCTCGATCTAGTTCTCGATCTGATTCTCTACTCGAGTCTCGATCTGATCTTCCGTCTCCGCCTTGTTCCGCGATAAACCAAAACGACGTTCTTGTCTGTCTGGATTTTTTTTGCGGCGCAGATTCCGTTCGCGCTTTCTCGTGGTGAGAGGCGCGTGACTCGAAATGTCGATTTATTCCTTCTGGTTTACCGGGTTGGGTCTGGTGGTCCGGGCTGGCTGTACTCGGGGCGCTTCGGCGATCGGATTCGAATTCGGATTGAAGGTGACAACTTCCAGTGGCGTGGTGCGCGGCTGATTTCCTTGCTGTTCTCTTGTTGTGTTTGTTGTGTTCTCTCTTCCGCTCTCTTCCGTTCTCTCTTTCCTTTTGTTCCTTCCTCTTGTTCCTTCCTCTGGCCTCTTGCCTCTTGCTGCCTCTTACCTTTTTAGCCTCTTACCCTCTTACCCTCTTACCCTCTTACCTTTTTACCCTTTTACCCTTTTACCCTTTTACCCTTTTACCCTTTTACCCTTTT
>JAPUJU010000306.1 GCA_027296025.1 bacterium | reverse complement strand
ATCTCTCCTTTGATATCCGTCGCCTACCCCAATCCGTTCCGATCGCAAACGATACTGACGCTTGCCGTCGAACGCGACCAGGCCGCCCGCGTTGAAGTGTATAATATTAAGGGACAACTAGTTGTGGTACTCTTCGAGGGCACGGCCCGGGCGCTCGCACCGGAGCTGCTGCTGTTCGACGCCACCGGCCGACCGGCCGGTATCTATTTCGTACGCGCTCAAGGAGAAACGTTTTCGCTCTCGCGAAAAATTGTTCTGGTGAAGTGACCCGTCAGAACGGCCGCGCGACTCGTCAAGGTTTCCATCGAAAACGTCCCAACACGACTCGCCCTCGCGCGTCGAACTCAACTCCTTCTGCTTCGAGAAGAATGCGTTGCAGTTCGTGCGAGTCACTTCCCGATCGCGGACTCACTTCACCCTTCGCGTTGATCACGCGGTGCCACGGAACACCACTTCCCTCTTTCAAACTGTGCAACGCGTATCCCACCTGTCTCGGTCCGGATGCGCGTGCGATCTCCGCGATCTGCCCGTACGTCGCAACACAGCCGGCCGGGACTCCTTTGACAGCTGAGAAAATGCGTGCGTAGACATCACCGGACTTCGGCCGAACATTTTTCATTCCGGCACTATATCATCCCGGAACCCCGTATTTCCCGAAACGGGGTAAACACCTCCGAAATGGGGTAAAATCCGGCCTGCATTACCCCATTTCCAAGTCCATTCCCCTATTGCAAACAATCGCCCCGGCGTGGCGCGATCCCTGCTGTGCCCCTCTAAATATCGCTCGAATTCTGAGATAACAGGGGAATCTCGTGCAGAATGGGGTAATCGGATCGCAAAATACCCCCATTTCGAGCATGGCTACCCAATTGGAGGCACCCAACCGATGAAGTCGCTAAACCTTAAGTACTTGAATGATATACGTTTGACGTCAAAACAGGTCACAACTGTGAAGAAAATCGGTGAATATAAGGGAAAACAAGCCTTGTTCGCCCGTCAGACGCCGGAAATCCTCGAGTCCCTCAAGCAGGTTGCCCAGATCGAGTCGAGCGAGTCATCGAACCGGATCGAAGGCGTCGTGGCGCAACGCGGGCGGGTCAAGGCGCTCGTCGCCGAGGCATCGAAGCCTCGGGATCGATCGGAGCAGGAAATTGCGGGATACCGGGATTCTCTCGAGCTCGTTCATGACTCGGCTTCGTACATGGCGCTCTCCGTGACAACGATCCTGCACGTGCACAAGACGATGTATCGCTATCTTCCCGAGAACGGCGGCGAGTGGAAGCAGCGTGACAACGCGATCCTCGAAATCAACCCCGACGGCACACAAGACATCCGGTTCGCGCCGGTTCGCGCCGCTGAAACGCCGCAGGCCATGGAAACCCTCGTTCAGCACTACGGACGCGCAATGAACTCGGAGATTGAGCCGATGTTTGTGATCCCATTAACGATACTCGACTTCCTGTGCGTGCACCCTTTCACGGACGGGAACGGACGTGTCTCGCGGTTGCTCACGCTGATGCTCCTCTATCACCGGGAGTACCAGGTAGGGCACTACATCAGCCTCGAACGCGTTATCGAGGATTCCAAGGAGACCTACTACGAGGCCCTCAAGGCAAGCTCGCAAGGATGGCACGAGAGCATGCACGACCCGATGCCGTGGCTTCAGTATTTCTGGGGCGTGATCCTGCGAGCATACAAGGAATTCGAGGAGCGTGTAGGCGAGGTCCGTTCAACGAAGATTTCGAAAACCGAACAGGTGCGGATGGCCGTCAACCGGAAGATCGGCCAGTTCGCAATCTCCGATATCGAATCGGAATGCCCCCATATCAGCCGGGACATGATCAAGCTGGTGATGCGCGACTTGCGCGATGAAGGCGCCATCACCGTCAAGGGCAAAGGCCGCGGTGCAAAATGGGTTCGCAACGCTGAAGTTCCCGTGGGCGCAGGTTCGGAAGAATCGAAAGGCGAAAATTAAGTCGCGCAGCGGCCAGCCAACCTGCGCGACGATGCGTAAACGGAACTTTGCAGGAACGAGCGAGAATCCGCCGCCGGCCAGCCTGCGCGATGATGCGTAAACGGAACTTTGCGCATCGCGGGCAGGTGCTCAGAGCCCTTCCCCGAACATCAGCACCACGCCGAGACTCGCACCCCACAGAAAACCGTTGCTCTGCTCGAACGTCTGCCCGCTGGCGTCGGTGCCGCCCTGATCTCCGGTAATGCGCATGTTCCCCTGAAAGTCGATGCCGATCTGGCTTCCCAGCGGGAAAATTCCACCAATCGCCGTCGAGAACGCGAACTTGGTTTCTTTGGTCTCGGACGTTCCTCCGAAATTGGTTCCGACTTCCCGAAACTCGAGTGTAATATCATGGTAGGTGCCCCCGAAGCCGAACTCGATGTACCCGACCGGCGCCGTGCGGGAGGCGGGACTCGACATGAAGCCGATTATGACCATGTACTCCTGCAAGGACACATCCCACGACCAGAACTCGTTTGTCAAATTGCCGAACTCGTCCTCGACGATTACCTCACCCGTGATGTCGGCATCGGTGTCGAGGACCTGGTACCGGTAGCTGCCACCCAGGTATATGGTCCGGTTGAGCGCGGCCCGAATCTCTCCCTGCGCCATCGGCCCATGAGTGAGCCCATCGAACCACTCGCCCGCCGCCATGGAGTATCCCACGTACGCCGAAAGAGCGAGACGGAATCGTGACTGGTTGATGGGGTAGGAAACGCGCCTAACCTGGAGACTGGTCTGAGATGCCTCTCCGGAACCATCCAAGAGCGACAGGGTCTCGGACGCGCCTCCTTCACCGGCGTTGGCCGGGGTGGGCAAAGTGATCCACAGTAGGCACGTGGTGACCAGCAGAGTGCGGCCGAACCAGCGATTGAAACATTGCATTCTGTACCTCCGTTTGGCCGCGCGCAGGGGAGGTCGGTTTGTGCGGTGCAGGGGAGCACATGTATCATGCTTCACTCATGATGGTAATGCCTCGCGGCTGTTTTTGCAAGGCCGACCTGAGGTGGCCGCGTATTTCCACACTGTTTTAATTCAATAGCTTAGGTTGTCGGGATTGGACTCTTTTCCGGTTGACAAACCCGGTGTCTACTATTTTTATTGTTGTAGAGCACACCCCACCTAACCGAACCCAGCCCCCACTGCGGCATCAGTCACCCCCACACAACGCACAACTGTCGAGCCGGAACCGAGAACTCGAATTCGAGGGGGCCCCTGATGGCAAACCGCGCCAAGTGCTGTTTTACGACAATCGTCGCCTTGCTCTTTCTGTCTCATCACGCCGCCGAGGCGAAATACTATACGCAAGAATCCAGTAAGAAGGACTCGAACGACGGCCCCGCCCGGGTTCTCGTTCTGGATGGGTCAACCGTTCATAACGTCGGTGAGCTCCAGATGCACGTGGCCAACTGGGGCCTGTTCGGTTCCCGGCCGGGCCAGGGGTTCACGTTCAGCGGCGCGCCGTCCGCGATGTGGCCGGCGGGCAGCGGCGTCGAGTACCTGTTCGCCGCCGGGCTCTGGGTCGGGGCGATCAAAGCGGGCATTCCCGCCGTCTCAACCGCGGCATTCGACGATGAGTTTCGACCGACCCAGGACTTGCGGGACATTATGTATCGAACGGCGGAGGGAGCGCCGGGCGGCAACCGGCTCCCCTCGCCGGATGCGGACGACGACCAGGACGGCATGCGCGACGAGGACTGGCTGAACGGCCGCGATGACGACATGGACGGAGAAATCGACGAAGATTTCGCGGCGATCTCCAACCAGATGTTCAGCTGCTGGTATACCGACGATCAGGCGATATCCCTCCAACGATGGCCGGAACACAACCCGCTCAACATCATGGTGCGCCAGGAAAGCTACCAATGGGAAGAGGATCGCTTCGATGATTTTGTCGGCGTCGAATATCACATAACGAACACCGGCTCCGACATTCTCTCCGACCTGTACATCGGCTTCTTTGCGGACTGCGACGTGGGACCACGTACACGTGACGGGTACGCGCAGGATGACGTAACCGCCCGTGTTTTCGTTCCGGTGTTCTGCACAGACCTCGGACCCGTTCAGGTCGATATCGCCTACACGTGGGACGCCGACGGCGACGAAGGTCAGTCACTGGGATACTTCGGCGTGATGTTTCTCGGCCACACGGTGGACCCGACTGGCGAGACCGCGCCCCGTCGTGTCGGTATCAGCACCTACGCCAACTTCTCCGGTCGGGCGTCGTTTGACGAAGGCGGTGATCCGGGCAACGATTTCGAACGCTATGAATTGCTTTCCCAGCAGACGATCGAACGCGAAGCACTTGTTCCCCGCGACTATCGAATGCTCGTGAGCGCAGGTCCGTTTTCCGAATTGTTTCCCGAGAGTACGCTGGTCTTTCAGGTCGCGTTCACGATCGGCGCCGGGTTTCAGGGACTCCTCAACGCGGCGAACGCACAGCTGACCTACGACGGTGCCTGGTTCAACCTGGATATCGACCCGCTGACCGGGATCGATGGTCGTGAAACTCCCGTGCCGGGGCCGGCGACCATTGCGATCGACACATGCCGGATCGAGTTGAGAAACCCGATCGACGTCGTGCGCGAGCAAACACTCTGGATCAACAACGACTGTGCGCGCGAGGAACTGTTCAAGTTGGCCTGCGGCCTGACGGACGCGGACAGTCTGATCTATCGAACCGGAGTCGACGGCAAGGAGGCCCAGATCAACTGGATCATCGGTACGGCCCCTCCGCCACCGAAGATGCGGATCGATGATTCCTCATCCGAAGGGCTCGTCGTCTACTGGGACAACTTCAGCGAGTCGGTTCCTGATATCAAAACACTCAAGGATGACTTCGAGGGTTACCGCATCTGGCGGGCGGACAACTGGACGCGCCCCCTGGGTAGTTCCGCGGCCAACGGACCGGGGAGCGACCTGTGGAAACTCCTCTTTGAGGCGGACGTCATCAACAACTTCGGAAACGACACCGGGCTCGACCGCTTTCGTTACGAGCCGCTTGCACACAGTCTGCGGCCATCGCAAAAGCGTGACTTCATAGAATCAATGAAGGTGTTCTACGAGGAGTTCCCCGGCGCGGTGGCCCCCTGTCCACCCGGTGTGACCGAGGCGCAGTGTGACACGCTTCAGACACTTGCCCTGTGGGAGCTCGATCGTGACGGCGGACGCCAGTACTATCGATACGTCGACACATCGATGCATCTCGGTCGGCCGTATTTCTACGCGGTCACTGCGCTCGACCATGGATTCGACGATTCGGGCAGGCTGATGAGCGGGAAAGTCGGTGACCCGTCGTCGAATTTTCAGTTTGTCGAGCCGAACAGCACATCACAACCGGCATACAGTTACGACCCGGGCAAAATTTATGTCGTGCCCAACCCGGCGACGACCGAATCGATGCAGGCGTGGACACTTGCGCCGAACAACGACGACCCGACAGGCATCAAAGTCGAGTTCCGGAACCTCCCGATGTCTGCGGGTGTGATCCGGATTTACACGCTTGCCGGCGACATGGTCATCGAGTTACCGTTTGACGGGCGATCGGGCACCGGCACAGTGAAGTGGGATCTTGTGAGCCGGAGCAGACAGGACATAACGAGCGGTGTGTATCTCTACTCTGTCGAGTCCGAAGACGGCGCTTTCAAACGGTTCATCGACAAGTTTGTTGTGATCCGCTAAGGCACAAAATACTTTGATAGAGTCGGGCGGCCGCGCTACACTGTTCCCCTCAGTGACGCGGCCGTTCTTGCTTTCCGGCTGCCACATGCGCCAAACCCGTCAAAGCCGTTGTGACCCATTCCGTCCCGATACAAAATTCCCCGGTAACGCTTTACGACCGAATTGAGCCGTTTCTTCTGACGCCCGTCGCGATGATTGCCTGTATCGTCGCCCTGCGGCTGTCATTTCCGGCGACGTTTATTTTCATGGAAGACGAGGCACGCGCGGTCGACTACGCGCTGAAGGTCACTCGCGACCACACTTTTTTGACGCATACCTGGCCCTCGAGTGTCGGGGTCACGAACAGCCCCGTATTCATCTACCTGATCGCGCCGTTCGTCGCTCTGAGCAGCAGCCCTTTGTTCGTCACGCTCTGCCTGAACATTCTCAACATCGCAAGCCTGCCGATCGGTTACGCTTTCTTGAGGCGGATTCTCGACGAGCGCGAGGCAAGGATGACCGTACTGATCTGGGGAATCTCCCCGGTCGCAATTCACTACAGCCAGAAAATCTGGGATCCCGTCCCCCTGCCCCTGTTCTCGGCAGCTCTCGCCTACGCCTGCGTTCGTGTCTTAACCGGTACCCGCTCGAGATGGATTTTCTGGGTGCCACTCATCAGCAGCGTCATGGCACAGATTCACCAGTCCGCCGCGTTCTTTTGCGGCGTGGCGCTCTTTGCGCTCGTGATCCACCGGCCGCGTATTCACTGGCCGTTTCTCGCCGGCGGAATCGTCGCCGGCGGAGTTGCCGCCGTCCCCTACCTGTTGTATTTTCTCGAATCCGGGTTCGACGAACTCACCGCGTATGGCCGCCGCTTCGGGGGAGACCTTCCCGATATCGACGTCGTTACGAACTTTTTCATGAACGTGACCGGGCACTCGATTTTCAACCCTGCCGGACGAGATTCCCTGGCGTTCGTCAACTGGCCGTTTCCGCTCTTCGGGGGCGCGGTCGCAGTCGTACTACTCTTGTTGCTCCCCGTTGTTGTTTTCGGTGCGATCGAACTGCACCATCGGGCCACGCTCAGGCTCTCGCGCAGGCGGCCGTTCGTGCGCCCGGGAGACGCGCCAGTCTACAACTTCCTGATGTTGCTTACCTGGGGGCTTCCCGTTCTGTACCTGCTGCTGCGGGTGCCTGGCTGGCCCCACTACTTTATTGTCGCGTTTCCCGTCGTCTTCGCCCTGGTGCCGCTGGGTGTCACGCGGCTTCGACGAAACCGTCCCCGGTATTTCCTGACGCGGCTCGTCCCCGTGCTGGTCGTGCTGATCGCGATCCAATCGCTCTGCTTCCAGTCGATGACGACGTATCGTCGTGGCGGAACAAGCTTCGGGGTCCTCCAGGGATTCGCGCGCAGGATCGCGGGCGAGGTACTCGCCGAGGCGCGGCGGGACGGCAACGTTGAACCGGAGGGCGGGACATTGCGTGTGTCGATCAACGGTCCGAGGGCGTCATCAGGGGTACCTGTCCAGTGGCAGTTCCTCTTCAGAGAGGAGTTTGGCGTGAGGGCACTCTCGCCCGGGAACGGCCCGTACTACTCGGTGACCATCCGGTGGGACAGGTCGGCATGGTCCAGGGGCGAGTACGACATTGAATTGACACCCGAGCGTTGACCCCGATAGAATGTGGTTCGTTTCGCGTCTCCCACCCTGAATCAGAACCAAAAGGACACGAAGTGAGGGAGGAAAAAGACTACGTCATCGTAACGGTGTCGGGGCAGGACCGTCCCGGCATCACCGCGGCGTTTACGAACATCATCGTTGCGCACAATGTTGAGATCGTCGACATCGATCAGGCGACGCTTCACGATTTTCTCGCGCTATCCTTTCTGCTGGATCTTACCGGAAGCAGCCGGACGAAAGACAGTGTCCTCAAAGACATGCTGTTCGAGGCCAACCGCCTCGAGATGCGGTTGAATTTTCAAATGCGCTCCGAGAAGGAAATCCCACACAAAAAGGACAAGAAGCTGTTCGTGCTCACCGTGTTCGGGGGGACGCCGGTGCTGGCCGCCGTGGCGGACCTCCTGGGCGAGCATCGGGCAAACATCGAAAAGATCAGCAATCTGAGTCTGCAGTCGGCCGAATGTATCGAGCTGACGATCGATACGAGGAACGTAACGAGTCTGTCGGGATTGAAAGAGCGCCTGATGACGAAGAGTGCGGAACTGGACATCGACCTCGCATTCCAGAGTATAGAGGCTTACCGCAAGAGCAAGCGACTCGTCGTCTTCGACATGGACCGCACGCTCATCGACACCGAAGTGATCGACGAAATGGCGCGCGCTGCCGGCGCGTACGACGAAGTCTCCCGCGTGACCGAAAAAGCGATGCGCGGCGACCTCGACTTCGAGGATTCTCTGCGACAGCGAGTCGCGTTCCTCAAGGGGCTGAAAATGAGCGACGTCGAGACGATTCGAGACGGACTCGCCCTGTCGGAAGGTGCGCGTGAGCTCGTGGATACGCTCCGGCGGCTTGGGTATCGGATAGGAGTCGTGAGCGGCGGGTTCGATGTTTTCGCGGACCATTTGAAAGAGACACTCGGGCTCGACTTCGCCTTTGCGAACACGCTCGAAGTCAAGAACGGCGTGCTCACCGGCAGGCTGAGCGGTGACGTTATCGAGGACGCATCCAAGGCGAAGCTCGTCAACCGCATGGCCAGGGAGATGAGCATCCTGCTCGATCAGACGGTAGCGATCGGCGACGGCGCCAACGACAGGCTCATGCTGGGTCAGGCGGGCCTCGGGATCGCCTATAATGCGCATCAGGCTCTGAAGCGCTCTGCCAGCGTCACCCTCGGGCACAAGCGGCTCATGAATATCCTGTATATTCTCGGCATTACAGAAGAGGATATGCAGGCAACCTCGCGTTGAAATCCGCCGGTTGCGCGAAACTCAGAAGGCATTCCCTGCGTAGAAGGTGAGCACCGAGGGAACGCCCGCCGGGGCCCATCACATTGAAGGAGATTCGAGTATGAAGAGTTTTTTCAGAACATTTTCAGCAGTCCTTCTCGCGCTGCTGCTCCCCGTTACCATTGCCGCGATCGTGATCGGCGTGAAGGCCAACGAAAAGCCGAAAATCAAGGACGGCTCCTATCTCCTCATCGACATTTATGGCGAGATCCTGGAATACCATCCGCCCGACGACCTGATGGCGGAGCTCTTTGGTTCGGCGCCCGAGACGCTTCACAGAATTCTCTCGAACCTCGAGAAGGCATCCGTCGACGATCGCATCAAGGGCGTCATCATAAAAGTGTCGAGTAACAATTCGATGGGCTACGCGTCGGTAGAAGAGATTCGGGGAGCCATCCGGCGAGTGCGAGAGGCCGGCAAACCGGTTTACGCGTTCTCGGATGCGATCAACCGCAAGGGGCTTTTCCTCGCCGCGGCCTGTGACTCGATCTACATGCCTCCCTCCGGTTATCTCAACTTTGTCGGCATCGCCGGCACGTATGCTTACTTCAAGGGTTTTCTCGACATGCTCGACGTACG
>JAPUJU010000305.1 GCA_027296025.1 bacterium | reverse complement strand
GCGTCGACATTTCTTCATTAACCCGCCTGCGCCCGAATCCTTTGAGGGAACCCCGCTTCGTGCTGGATGTGCACCTCGGTAAGCTGGCCCGTTACCTGCGATTACTCGGGTTCGATGCGATCTACCACCGCGACTATGACGACGCCACGATAGCGGCTATCTCCAGAAAGGAACGGCGCCTTCTCCTGACCCGGGATAAGGGTTTGCTCAAACGCAGTGAAGTCACCCGCGGTTATTGGCTCCGAAATATCCAGCCGCGGTTACAAATCGCAGAAGTGGTGGAAGCCTTCGATCTGCACAGGGTTGTGCGTGCTTTCTTACGGTGCATGGTCTGCAACCATATCCTGGAGCCCGTTGCCGAGGCTTCTGTTCGTGCTGCGCTTCCGGCTGTCTTGCGCGGCCGGTTCGAGCAGGTATCTCAGTGCCGGGGTTGTGGCCGGCTGTACTGGCCCGGCAGTCATTACGACAGGCTGGTCAATCTCGTGAGTAACTTGATCTCTCCGTACTGCGGCGAGACCGGTTAGCATTGCCCGGGAGGTACGCCGATCGTGTTTTCGGACACTACCGAACGGGGCGCTCGCTGGCTGGTGTCCGGTCGAGTTCAGGGTGTGGGGTTCCGTTGGCATGTTCTCCGCGAAGCCCAGCGCTTGGGTGTAATGGGAGACGTACGGAACCTATCCGATGGTCGCGTGGAGATCCGCGCCAAGGGAATGCCGCGAGATTTAGACCTCTTACTCAAAGCAGTGCGTGATGGTCCCGCGCTGGCGCGAATCGATGAGATTGTAGCGCGCGACTTGGACGCCAACTTGGTCTTCAGGAGCTTTGGTGTCCGTTCTTGATTCGTGCAAGGCTTTACCGCTAATGCTGGCGGCCGGTGCCAGGCTGTAGGAACCCGTACACCGTCTGCCCCTGATTGCGGGCTAACGGCGAAAGCGGACCCAGACGTAGATCGCGAGGACCAGGATGAACGGGCTGCCGATGAGCAGCCAGACCGGGTTGTCAAGCCCGGCGATCACGGCGCTCACGGCGAAGATCAACACCACACCGACCATCCACTCCGGGTGCTGAAACAATCGGCGTTCTTCGGGTTCAGGTGTGGCTTGCCGATCGTCCGAATCTTCTGGCTTCGTCATCTCACTGAGATCCGCCTACCAGTCGTCCAATTCCGACTCGTCACGCGGACCGATCGAGTTCTCAACCGACTCCATCAGTGCGGCCGGATCGTACTGCTCGCCCGCTTTGATGACGTGACGCACGTTACGAGTGTGGCGGATGTCCTCAAGAGGGTTGCCGACCACGACGAAAAGATCCGCCCACTTACCGACATCGATGGAGCCGAGGCGATCACCGAGTCCGAGCGCGCGAGCGCCGTTGATCGTTCCAGCCCGCAGTGCCGCGACCGGCGGTAGGCCCGCCATCACGTAAGCGTGTAGCTCTCGATGGGTCGAGAAACCTGGTAGGTATTCTCCCGTGCTGTTGTGGTCCGTGCCGAGGGTCAGCAGGTCTCCACCTCCGGCGTCGTAGAACGCTTTCACCGTCTTTAGCTTGATCTGAAAGATGTTGCCAAAACGCTCAATCCGTTGGCGGCGCCCCGCAGTCAATTCGCGCGCGTAGGGCGTAAAGAAACGACGCTCGTCCGTCCACTTGTCGTAGCCTTCCGCCCGGTCGCCAAAATAACCGTAGGCCGAAAGTGTCGCGTCGAAATACACGTGATGCTTGAGAAACAACGCGACGATGGCGCGGAAGGATGCGGAGTCCGTGGTGATTCCCTGGAACGAATCATAGGCGGATCGTTCGGGCGGCATGGCATCACCGCCGAGGAAGTGCTCGACCCGATCGATACCAAGCGCGATCGCGTCACGGGGATTGATCGTGTCGTTGAATCCGGAATCCAAGTGACCGGTCACGGTCAGACCGTGTCGATGCGCTCGCTCGACGACAACCTCAAGGTGCCGCGCGGAGATGCGCTTGACCTTGATCCCGGTGACACCGCGTTCGGCCCAGTGATCGATCTCGGCACGCAAACGGTCCGAGTCCATGTCACGATCCCAACCTGGGCGCGCCGGTCCGAAATACGGCCCACTATTGAAAACCCTCGGCCCGACCTGTTCGCAGCGATCGATTCTTTCACGCATCGCAATCATTCCGTCGGGATCGTACGAGCCGGCAGGGAACGTCGAGGTGGCGCCGTTAGCCAGGTAGAGCACCGGCATTCCGACGAATTCTTCGCGACGAGTTTTGTTCAACGTCATGTTGTAGTGCGCGTGAAGATCGATCAGACCCGGCAGCAGCACTTCGTTATCTGCCAGCTTCAGCGTTCGCTCTCCGTCCTTCGCCGGCTCGAGGTTCCCGATCGCATGGATGCGGCCTGCGCGGATGAGGATGCCCGGGTTGGCGCGAACTGTCTCCAGGTCAAAGAACCGCCCTCCGACGATACGGAGATCGTCGGCGGCGACCGGCATGATCGAGAGGGCTAGAACGAACAGCAGCGGTGCGAAGCGTTTCATGGGGAGATCTTAACCCGCTGGGCCGACCTTTCTCATTTGACCCTTCGGCCTTGCTCGTTGAGTATGATCAAGCAGACAGTTACTACATCTGTACCGGTCCAACTTAAAGGAAGAAGTCAATCCATGAAACGACTGATGGCCACAAATCACCGTCTGCCCACCCTTTCCGCCTTGGCGCTCTTGATTCTCGTCGCGATTTCCACCGGGGCCCAGCAAGATTCCGACGCTACGCGTATCGAAGCGGTCCCGGTGGCCGACGGTATCTTCATGCTCACCGGAGCGGGCGGCAACATCGGACTTTCGGTCGGTGACGACGCCGCGTTCGTGATCGACGATCAGTTCGCGCCTCTGACTAAGAAAATCCTGGCCGCGATCGCCGAGAAGACCGATCGCCAAGTGCGCTTCGTGATCAACACGCATTGGCACGGCGATCACACCGGCGGCAACGAGAACATGGGTCAGGCCGGGGCGATCATCGTGGCGCACGAGAACGTGCGCAAGCGCATGAGCACCGAGCAATTCATCGAGGCTTTCGACACTCGCGTACCTCCATCGCCCGCGGCCGCGCTCCCCGTCGTCACTTTCGCCGATTCCATCACGTTCCACTGGAACGGTGACGACATCCGTGTTTTTCACGTCGGCCCGGCGCACACCGACGGTGATTCCGTCATTCACTTTCAGAAGGCCAACGTGATCCACGCGGGTGACACATTCTTCAACGGCCTCTATCCATTCATCGATTCCTCGTCCGGGGGCAGTATCGACGGCATGATCGCCGCTGCCGAACTGGTCCTGGCAATAGCCGACGAGAGAACGAAGATCATTCCGGGCCACGGACCGCTCTGTCAGAAAGCGCAGCTACAGGCCTCCTACGACATGCTCGTCGTCGCTCGCGACCGCATCCGCAAGTTGATGGACGAGGGCAACACGCGAGACGAGGTGATCGCCGCCAAACCGACCGCCGATCTCGACGAGGAGTGGGGCGGCGGATTTCTTCAAGCCGACGTGTGGGTCGGCATCGTGTTCGACGGCCTTGCCACGAAATAGCGAAGTGTCGTCGGAAACGTAGAACAGTTCGCCATTACCGGTAGTTACTTCCCGCTCTTGCCCTTGTGCACCTTCCCGGACGATCCGCCGGGATGGGAAGAAAGCCGGCCGGCCTTCAACGCGTGGAACTCATCGGAGCCCGGCTTGATCCCGAGGTTCTTCGCGATGACGCCCCAGCCTTGCCCCTTGTGCTGCTTGTGCTCGGCGACGACCTTGTCGAGCGGCTGGTCGGCGAGCTCACCGATCCTCAGGCACATGTAAACGTCAGAGGGGGAGGACATCACTTCGAACAGCCCGCCGATCTCGGAATCGGACACGCCGAACGAA
>JAPUJU010000304.1 GCA_027296025.1 bacterium | reverse complement strand
CTGGCGAGCGAGTTCGCCGAATCGTAGAGGCGATCGATCGATTTCTGAATTGACGTTTCGGTCGCAACTACCGGCTTCACTTCGAGTCCCGTAATAAACTTGATATCATCGATAGCGAAGATGTTATCCGGGTTGGCCATCGCTACGGTGAGAAGGCGTCCTTCCCGCTGGATCGGGACGACCTGGAACTTGGTGGCGACGTCTGCGGGAATCAGTTCGACAACATCTTCCGTCGGGGCCGTTTCCTCCAAGTCTACCGCCGGAACGTTGTATACTTGCCCCATGAACTCGGCAAAGGCCATTTCGGAAATGGCGCCCGTTTTAACGAGGTTGTACCCGAGAGATCCGCCCTCAGTCTGCTGGATTTCGAGAGCCTTACCAATCTGTTCTTGGCTGACAAGCGCAGACTCGACTAGCTTTCTAGTGATTTTGTCATTCACCGGATCGTCCTTTGGAAGGAGCGCGTACTTCGAATTTGTGCGGAATTACATCAGAGCATTTTCCGCAAAACTTATGCCACGAAACGGGCTCGCTGTTCCCCGTCCGGTCTCGGGCCTGACCGAACGGTTGTCCGGTCGGCCGAATTCGCCTAACCGATTGATAAACGGTCATTCAACAACGGGGACCAACCCCGGCAACCTGGGTACCAGACCGCTTTTTTCGGCCCGGGAGAGGTCCGCCGTCATGGACATGAGGTGGCGGCAACTCCGAATCGCACCGTACCGACCGGGACCGAGGTTGCATACTCGTCAGACCCGATGCAATTTGCCACCAATCGCGGTCGCTTTAGTCCGTGCAGGCTGCTTGCTTCAACCGTTCGAGCGTTTTCGGGCCAATTCCCTTGACGGCAAGCAGGTCTTCCCACTTCGTGAAAGACCTCTGACCACTTCGTGTAACGGCAACTCGTTCAGCAATTACCGGACCAATGCCGGGCAGCAGTTGGAGCGAGTCTATGGGAGCTAAGGAAAGAAATGCTAAGGGGTTTTCGAGGTAGGATCGTGGGACGGAACGTTTCTCCGGGACCGGCTTGGCGGGTATCCACTCGGAAGGATTTGCCGTCGAATTCCCTGCCACGAGGCGGACGTTCGACGGACGGTGGATGATCGCGTCGAACCTCAACACGATCACGCCGAAAAGAAGAATCAGTGCGCCGAGTATGCCCCGCATCGGTCGTCAGTCAAAAAGAGTCCACTCCACACCGTACACAAACGTTCTCGGCATCATCAGGTGGTTTGATACTGTCTCATAGCGTTCGTCGAATACATTGAGCCACATGATATAGAGCTGCGCGTCGATGAGGCGAAAATCCAGTTTCAGGTTCAGAACGTCGAATTTGCCGAGCGTAGTTCCGTCGACCGACTTCCGCTCATCCGAGAACTGGTACTCCGCCCGGAAGTACAAATCGCTGGAGTTCTTGAAGAAAGCTCTTCCGACCGCAAGCGAGGCGTTTGCGTACCACTCCGGCACCAGTGTGAAATAGCGCCTGCGCTCACTGCCGGTGAACTCGACGCCACCGGCGAGTTCGGTATTCCAGCCCCAGATCTCACCGCGGCTGAGGAATCGGTTTTCCAGAACAAACAGATTTTCCGACTCACCGTTTTCCGGCCGAACAAAGTCCGTGGTTCCGTCGTTGTAGAGCGCAGAAAGAATCGGGTTGCGGACTCGCATCACCGTCGCACGGAGCTCGTGTTCGACACCGTTGCCGGACGTGAAGAGCCGCGCGGTACTTTCGATCGAACTCTCACTCCCCAGGAACTCGTTCCCGGTGACCAGCGTGGACGTCCCCGACGCCGTGTGCGTCGGCAGGAACAACTCGCCAAGATTCGGCATCCGGAATCTCCTCTCCACCTCGAGTGCAAGCTGGCTGTACGACGTCAGCTTCTGGGCAAGGTGGAACGTCCCACCCCAGCCCGATTTCTTCTCAGCGTAGTGCGTTACGTCAACGCTGAACCGGACACCCGATCCGCTCGCCAGTCGCAGATATCCGCGTGCGCCGATCGACGCCTTGCTCAGTTTGCCACGTTCACTCGCGCCGCCAATGTCCTGCCGCCAGAAGATGTCCTCGTAAACTCCGCCCATCGAGATGTACTTGTCCTGCCCCAACGATACCGGTACCGACAACGAAACCCCTGTCGTGTGGTTCTCGGTACTCGAGTCCGGAGCGGAAACGTCCCACACCCGGTTGAACACGTCGAGCTCCGAGCGCCCGAACGTTCCCCGGACCAGCGTGGTGTGCCCGTTTCGGAGCCGCTCGTTGAAGAAGTTGTTCAGGTCTCCCTGAAACGTACTTCGAAAATCACGAAACATGAACAGGTAAGACGTGTCCCCCGGAAGACGTCCTCGAAGACTGAACGCCTGCGTCCTGGCAGTCGACTTGCCCATGTTCTGACCCTGAACGATTTCCCTCGTGTCAAAATTGTACCCGTCGTTGAACAGCTCATCGAAACCATAATCGAAACCGATGGGCCCCTGAGCCGATGAGAGTCTGAACCGTCGCTGTGCGACGTTGCGGTCACCGCGAGAGAGCTCGATGAACGTCTGCGGCCGATCATCGAGCGGCCGCGGTTGGATGATCTCGATGACGCCTTCGATGTTCGACTGACTGGGGTGGTAGCGCGTCGATCCCTCGAAGAGTAACTTTCCAACAGACGACATCGGCATGAGCGCTAGAGGCGCGATGTCGTTCTGCGGGTCGTTTACGAGGATACTGCCCAAGTACACTGCCGTTCGTCCTCGGCCGATGCTGTGCCGTGATACGAGCGCGTCGGCGCCGATCGGGCCTGCCCGGCTGACGAAGTAGCCGGGTATAAATTCGAGCAAGTGATCGAAAGAGAGCGAGTGTCGGGGTGTTATCTCCTTGTGGCTGAGGGAGTCGAATCGGCCCAACGAAAAACCCATGGATAGCGGCGTTAGAGGGGTGACGTCCGTCGGCGGTGGCGTGAGTGTGTCCGACACACCCGTCTGCGACAACGCGGGCATAGCAGTGAGTAACAGGAGCGCGCCGAACATCCGTGCCGCAATCCGGACCCGCGTTACTAATTGACGCCTTCGACCGATTTCGACCCGGACCGTCACGCGAGTTCCCGCCTGTAACGGGCGAGGACATTCAATGTTGGCTTCAACGCGACGGCGAACAACGCAGTATTCCACACGAGGTGCATCACGACGAAAACGACTCCCCCGATAATGAACTTCAAAAGATTCGTCGGCGCATCTTCACCGGTAATCGAATAAAACGCTCCAATATTCGTCAACACATCATAGAGAGACGTAACCGCAAGCCCGGTCACACCAGCGACGATGATCGCACCCATACGCGGCAGTCTCGCTATTACTCCGCCGAGGGCACCACCTGCAATACCGATGACGGCAAACGCCACCACCTGAGCGACGAACAGCGGCGGCAATGCCGCACCCAGCGGATTGAAAACTGAGTAGACGGCGATGGAGGCGGCCCCCACGATCGCACCAAACCTCGCGCCCAGCAGGTAGCCGGATATAAACACCGTTATCGTCATGAGTTCAACATTCGGAATTCCAGCCAGGGCATACCCGAGGGCCACCGTAGCGGCGATCAACAGGGCAGCCAGAAGGGCTTTTTGTGTTCTCTGCATCGGGAGGATACGCAGGGGCAGTTCCGGAACCAGCAACCAGGTACGCAGCAGGACCGCCCTCGCCAGTTCTGTCGGCACACGCCAAATTGAACCGAGTGCGGTTCTTTCAATGAAATACTAGGAAAGGGGGGATGGGGCGTCAATGAGAATCACGCCCGCGGCACTAACCTGCTAGGTGGAGTACTTCTTGATTTTCTCCGCAACCTCGCGGAACGCGACGTCAACGACGTAGGCATCCTCGAAATAAGACTTCGCCTTTTCGACATCGCCAGTCATTTCATAGGCAAGCCCGAGGTTGTACTGCAGCCCCAGCGCCTCCCGGTCGCCTTCGCCCACCATGGACAGACCCTTTTCAAGCTTCTTGATCGCGAGCCGCGGTTGGTCCTGTTTGAGGAAGCACAGCCCGATCATTTCCAGGCTTCTGACCTGATACATGCTGGAATATGATGCGAACTGGAACTCTCGGATCGATTCCGGCAGCAAATCCATCTCCAGGTACGCCATCCCCAGATCGTAGTGACTGCGATAGTCATCGTGCTCGATGTCCGCGCTGACTTCCTGGGTGAACTGGTCTACGATTTCTTCGACACCAACGACCCGACCCTGATCAGCGCCCTCTACGGCAAGGCTCTCCGGGATTTCTTCCGTCGGCACCCATACCTCGCCCTCACCGGGCTCAGCGGTACTCGCCGGCCCCGTGGGTTGCACGGGTGACTCCAGCACTGGCGCTGGCTGGGCCGGGGATGGTGCCGGCTGGGCCGGGGGTGGTGTCGGCTGGGCCGGTGGCGGTTCCGGCTGGGCCGGTGGCGGTTCCGGCTGGGCTGGTGGCGGTTCCGGCTGGGCCGGTGGCGGTTCCGGCTGGGCCGGTGGCTGGGCCGGCTGGGCTGGCGGCTGGGCTGGCGGCTGGGCTGGCGGCTGGGCTGGCGGCTGGGCTGGCGGCTGGGCTGGCGGCTGGGCCGGTGGCGGCGCTGGCACCTGGTCTGCGGGTGTCGCTGACGGGGTGTCCAGATCGATGGTCTTGTTTGCCCCCGAAACGGATTCGGCGGGAGGGGCCGGATCGACAGGGGCGGCGGTCCCCTTACCGGGTTGATGGCCGATTGCGAGCATTTTCTCACGGGTTGCCATAGCTTCGGAAACCATGCCGTTGGCGATGTAAATGGCTTCGAGCTTCTCCAGCACCGGTCCCGCCTGTGCCTGGCACTCCCACTTGATCAGGCAGTCCGCCACCGTTTCCTGGACCGCGGTGGACTCGGAGAGTTCGTTTGCGATCCCAACGGATTCATCGCGAAGCGTTTCCGGATGAACTGTCGTGTTTTGCGCCATTTTTTTGAGAAAAGTGAGCGCGAAACTCACGGCTTCTTTTTCAAATCCCTGATCGCTGCGAAGGCGGGCAAGTTTGCCGTAGACGGCGTAGTCGTTCGGGTTGAGCCGGATGAGCTTCTTGCAGACGGCGACGGCGTTGTTGTGCAGACTCACCTTTGAGTACGCGTCGATGGCGGAATGAAAAGCCTTGAAAGCTTCCCCGGGGCTGTTCATTTTCAAATGCAAATCGCCGAGCTCGTTGAACACATTCGGATTGTGATCCTCGATCTCGGCAAGGCGGATGAACTCCGTCAGCGCCGCATCCCACTCACGCTTCTTGACGAGCGCCAGTGCCTTCTTTCGAATTGCTTGTGATCTGCTTAGCGTCGCCATGCCACCGCCATGCTCACGTTGTTAAGTGAGATCTCCGTTCCACTCCACTCCACCCATAAAAACGCGTTTCACCGGATTGGTCCCAAAACGGTAAGGAACCTCTCGGTAATCCTCACAGTCGAGGATCAGGAAATCCGCCCGTTTCCTCTCGACGAGACTGCCGACTTCTCGTTCGCGCCGAATAACAAACGCCGCGTTGTACGTTGCCGCGGAAATCGCCTCCGCGGGCATCAGCCCCATGTGCGAACACGCGATTGAGAGCATCATCGGCATCGATTCACTCGGCGAGCTCCCCGGATTGAAGTCCGAAGCGATCGCGATTGCCATCCCACGCTCGACCATTTCCCTGGCCGGCGCGAAGTCGAGGGACGGCAGTCCGAAGCTCGTTCCGGGCAAGAGCACACCGATAACGGGGGATCCGGCCATCCGTTCGATCCCTTTGGAACTGATCTTTGTCAGGTGGTCCGCAGACAGGGTACCGATTCTAACCGCCATTTCTGCCGATCCCGTGTCGTTGAGTTCGTCCGCGTGGACGCGCGTACCTAGCCCAGCTTCGATACCCGACCGCAAAATCCGTTCCGCTTCCTCGGTTGTAAAGACGCCAATCTCCGAAAAAACGTCGATGAACTCCGCAAGGCCCTCCCGGACAACCACGGGCAGCATCTCGTTGATTAGTAACGAGATGAAATCATCCGAACGACCGGCGTATTCCGCCGGCACCGCGTGGGCCCCAAGAAACGTCGAGACAACGTCTGCAGACGATTCCGAGGCCAGGTCCCGGATGACGCGCAATTGCTTGAGTTCGTTCTCAAGGTCCAGGCCGTATCCGCTTTTTATTTCGACAGTTGTCGACCCGTGAGAAATACATTTGTTCAGGCGCTCCCGGCTGACCGAGCGCAGCGTGTCCTCGTCCATTTCGTGCACGTCCCTGACGCTTTTTGCGATACCTCCACCCGCCGCCGCGATCTCAGCATATGGCACTCCAGTGACCCGTTTCTCGTATTCATCCAGTCGGTAGCATGCAAAAACCGTGTGCGTATGGCAGTCGACGAAGCCCGGCATCACAACGGCTCCACCGGCATCGACCTCGATACATCCTTGCGCGGGCTGGATGGCACCCTCAACCTGGCCCGGACTGCCCACCGAGACGATCTTTCCCTTGTGCGCCGCCAGCGTACCGTTCTCAATGATGGCGAGAGAGGCGAGCGCCTCCCGCCTTCGTGGCACTGGCGACGGACTCTCGAGAGTCAGGAGCTGACCACAATTGGTAACGACAAGATCGGCTTTCCGTTTCACGTACCACTCCCTTGCTTTCTCGGATGAGAACCTGGACGATCGGTGTACATGCCGCGGATCGCGGCAAGTTTGAAAATAACAATAATCATGGACGTGTGTCGTTAGGACCTGAGGAACGGAACATCGATGCCATCTTTGCGAGCCGCTTCAACGGCAATGTCGTAGCCAGCATCAGCGTGTCTCGCGATCCCAAGGCCGGGATCACCCGTCAGACAGCGTTCCAGTTTCCCTTCGGCTTCGGGGGTTCCGTCGGCGACAACGGCCAGCCCGGCGTGGATCGAGAGCCCGATCCCGACGCCGCCCCCGTGGTGCACCGACACCCACGAGGCGCCGTTCACTGCGTTGAGAAGAGCGTTCAGAATGGGCCAGTCGGCCACGGCATCCGAACCGTCCTGCATCGCCTCCGTCTCACGATACGGACTCGCAACGGATCCGCTGTCGAGGTGATCGCGTCCGATAACGACAGGCGCGGAGATCTTTCCACTCGCGACAAGCTCGTTTAACGCCAGACCAAATTTTGCGCGCTCGCCGTACTTCAGCCAGCAGACCCGCGCGGGCAGTCCCTGAAACGCGACCCGTTCGCGG
>JAPUJU010000303.1 GCA_027296025.1 bacterium | reverse complement strand
TCAAAGAAGACGGAGTGCTCCATGATGTTGCCGTCGTTGGCGATCATGTGGAAGGGCACTCGGTTGTAGGAGATTCCTGAACCGGACAGCCCGGCGATCTCGCCGCCGGTGCCGTTGACCTCTTCCACAAGGGCGATCCGGAAAAACCGCGATACCGAGCCGTTCAAGATGCGGAAACGATACCGGCGGGCACGCACCTCCAGGTGCGGCTTCCAGAGCCAGTTGGTCAGCATCTGGTCGCCGAGGAAGCCGTCAAGGTTGAAGATGTTGAAAAAGAGCTGGCCGTCCGAGTCCCAGGCCTTGTCGGCGACAACCAGGTTCACGTCGTAGTCGCGGTTTCCCCAGTTCAGCGACGAGCCGCTCGGCATACGGAGGTTGATTCCGTCGTCGACCGCTTCGTTGCCACGGTCCACCGCGCTGTACATGTTGAACATGGCGACGTTGCCCTTGTAGACATTCGTCGCGGTGAAATCGAGCATATGGTCGTGGAACCAGTGGGTGCTCATGAGCTCCCGCCAGTCGCCCTGAAGGGCACTGATTCCCAGGTCCGGCGTTGCATCGGCCCTTGGATCACCGGTCGGTGTGCCAGCCTGGAGGTTCGAGGCAAAAGTGTCAAACCCGGCCACCGTCATGACCCAATGGTAGTCATAGAACTGGCCCGGGAAGAAGAAGGACTGGGTGTAACCGTCGCTCTCGGCCGGATTGTGTCCGTTGTGTTCGTGCGTGGTAAGGGTATGCAGCCCGAAGCCGAAATTGGCCGCCGGATCGATGGGCAGGGCGTTGTAATGGCGAAACATAACGCTTTCCCCATATTTGGCCATGAGCAGTTTGGGCGGGAAGGTCCCGTCAAAGGTCCAGAGTGCGAGAGGATCCTGCACGGGGAAATCAGGGTGGAATTTGAGCGGTATTCCATTGGTCGTGCCGTCGAACCCAGCAGTCCCCACGGTATTGTGGTATAGCCCGTCATCGGAGGTTCCCGACATACCGTCGAGTCCCGGGCCGAATTCCCCCACGTCGTATTGGTGAAACTGTAGCTCGTCGCGTAGCCCGAGGTTGGTGCGAGCCCCCGCCTGCGCGGTGTTGACGAAGACTTGGGGAAAGAACTCCTGATACCGCTGATGGGCCCAGTTTTCGCCCGGCGGACGACCTTCCGTCGGAGGGTCATTGAGGTCTCGTCCAAGGAAGGTTTCGATCGTTGTTTGCCATGGGTTGAGATCGATGCAATTGGCTTCCCTTGTCGGGAAGGGCGAAGGCAACGCCTCGGTAGTCGTTATGTACTGCCCAAGAAAGTCTTCGAGATCCTGCTCATCCGGCACGGAAACCGCATCCGCCGGCGCGGGAAAGGCGTCGCCCGCGACCACCGAGCCTTCCGTTCCGAGTGGCACCGGACCGAACTCCTCGAAGCGAAGCATACTTTGCGAGAATGGCTGAGCGCCGAACAGCGGGCTCGGCATGGCGCCCGTCGGCACGTCGATATCCCCGTTGTTCTGGAGATTGCCCTCGTTGATATTCTCGAACGCGTCTTCGTCCGTGCCCGTCGCGCCGCCTTCGAAGGCGTTTATGTTGGCGTGCTCGGGATCGAGGTTGTTCGGCAGGTCTCCGTCATTGTCCACAATAATGGCTTCAATCAAGACCGACGGATCGGGCAACAAACCGCTCGCTACAGCAGCGACGTAGGCAAAAGACGAAGCAGCGAGGGAGAGAAATAACCTGTTGAAATGACGGTAGCTGCGCGGGTTTCTGAACATTTTGATCCCTCCAAAAGATTCGACGCCCGAAGATAAGGTCACTTGACAGCATTGAGTCTAATCTATGCGGGACGATCTGTCAAGTGAAAAACGTTTTTGTTTTGAACTACATTATGAGAGTCACCTTTTTTACCAGGAAGACATGCAGTCACGACCCGTCGGATCGGTCGAGTATTTTCTACTCTGTGTCAGAGTCATCGCCGCCCATCTCCATTGTATCTTCGGGCGTACACTCCCCGAAGGCCGAAAGCACGCGCGTCGCATCGGCTACAGGGTAGCGCCAGGTGCGCAATAAATAGGGAAACGGCATCCTCACACAGCGCAAGAACCCACTGCTACGGTCGCGCCGCTTCAATGTGATCCCATTCAATCGCTTGTCGGGTGCAACTAAGTCCACACGGGTCAGGCGGTCGCAAGTTTACGCATGGAATGCTGCGGGTCCCGTGACGGTCATGGTGGGGGTAAGCCGATCCATAACCGGCGCACAAGTATCCGATGTACGATTACAGCCCTTTCGTCTGCCGACATAACTACACTCCTTAGACGCGATCGATGTGATTTCGCCGACCTGTTCGACTAGCCGGACGGCGCAAGTTCGGGAGAATACAGCGCTCGGCAACTGGATGCAACGGAAAACTGTGGAAAAACTTGCAAAGTCCTGCGATATCGAAACCGGCCCGCTGTATACATTTCGCCGAATGTGAGAGTCTGTGCGAATGCACGAAGTTCTGCGGTTCGGTGAATGGCAATCGTCTTTTCTTGGCTTTGGCAATCGCCCTGCTGGTTTTTCCAACGCCATGCCAAAACACGCTGATGATGGCTGGTCGTCGAAACAGGGCGTTCCGTA
>JAPUJU010000302.1 GCA_027296025.1 bacterium | reverse complement strand
ACGGTGCGGATGAGATCGCTGAACGGAATACAATACTTTCACCCGCAAGACGATCGATGTTCGGCGTAGTCGGTGCATCGGGGTTATAGCACGTCAAGCAATCCGCGCGCAGCGTGTCGACAATAATCAGGACGACATGTTTGATACCTCCGGTGAATGCTCCGGCACCGGATTTCGACGAACCCTGCGGGCTGATCAGTACGGCGACGGACCCGGACACAAGACCGACAAGAATGGCCGCGACAAAAACGCGCGCGAACCGCGTATGACCGAAACGGTACACGGCCAGGACGGTCAGCATCACTGTCGCGACCCAGGCCGCACCAAGGCCCATCGCACTTCCCGATGTAAACGAGCCGACGCGAAAATGATGAACCCACTGGAAGAAGGTTGTCTCTCCGAGAATCAACGGCAGCGCGAAAACGGCGGTCCGGTATCGCGTCTTCAGGGCACCGTCGTGCGCGACCGCCTGGTAGGCGAAGTGAGCCCCGGTCGCGACAATTCCGGAAATCAACAGAACCAAAACGAGTTTATAAGGGTTTCGCGGAAAAGGCGAATAGGCATTGAGGTCAGCGAGGATAAAGAAGGCGCCCAGAAAAAACGCAACCGAGACGGCCGTCGCCCCACGGTTCGCGCCGAAGAGCCGGCCAAGCGGCGCAAACACACCGAACCACGCGGCGATCCAGGCAAGGAACACAACGACCGCAACAGCACCCGCCGGCGGCACGATCGCCCCGAGACTTCCGAGGGCCGGGTGACGCGTCACGATCGCAATCGATACATCGGTGAACCCAAGGCAGAGGGCAAGTATGATCCCGGCAAGGACTCCGTCGCGCGGTCTATAATGGGAGTGCTTCTTCATGCGCTGAACCCCTTCCTTCTAACCGCCCCGGCATTCCGAGGGAGTGACCCGGCCTGCAAGGAGCGTCGCGCGGGGGGCTCGGACTTGACTCTTGCCCAGAGTTACAAACAGGAACGGCTCGGTTCGGCGAGCATACCGCACGCCCGGCGCCCGTGCAACACTTTGCAAAAACACGATTTCATGGTAAAATCAATGCACATGAATCCCTCGATATTTGTCATTGTTCCGGCCTACAACGAGGCCAACGTTGTGCGTTCCGTTCTGAAGAAACTGATCGAGTTCGGACACACCATCGTCGTGGTCGACGATGGTTCCTCCGATCATACGTGGGAAATCCTCCAGGAACTACCCGTACACGCCCTCAGGCATCCGATCAATCTCGGCGAGGGCGCCGCCCTGCAGACAGGAATGTCCTACGCCCTCTCGAAGGGCGCAGACGTCATCGTGCATTTCGACGCTGACGGGCAGCACCGGGTCGAAGATATCGCGGTCCTCACCGCACCGATTCTCAGCGGCGAAGCTGACGTCGTGCTCGGCTCTCGTTTCCTGCGTGAGAGCGACGCCGAAGCAGTCCCAGCCCGGCGCCGCCTTCTCCTGAGATGCGCGCGAATCATCAACGGTCTCCTGACCGGCGTCTGGTTGACCGATGCGCACAACGGCTTTCGCGCTCTGAGCGCCGAGGCCGCGAGCCGGATCCATCTACACGAAAACCGGTTCGCCCACGCGTCGGAGATACTCAGCCAGATTCGCCAGTCCGGGGCACACTACATCGAGCGGCCGACGTCGATCCTATACACCGACTACTCTCAGGAAAAAGGCCAGTCCGCGTGGAACGGGATCCGAATTGTGATTGATATTGTCGTCAGGAAGATTTTCCGATGAGACCCGTCCAACTGATTCTCATTGTCATGCTGATCGGGATACTCTTCCTGTACTTCAATCGCCTCCGGTCCGGCCTGGTGGACCGGGTCGTTGTCGCATTGTTCGTGGTCGTCGGAATTACTCTCGCTGCGATCCCGGATGTGACGATGAAAATAGCTGCCTTCGTCGGAGTCGGACGTGGCGCCGACCTGTTCATGTATCTCGCACTTGTCGGGATCGGCTTTTTTCTGCTCGTTTTGTATTCAAAGCTGCGCGACATCGAGTCCACGATCTCGGAACTTGCCAGATCCGTCGCGATTGACACCGCACATGAACCAGGGCGGGCGGCTGACCCGCGTCCCTCGGAACCATTCCCCAAGAAAGAGTGATTCTCGACGAGGCCGGCCGGCGGGCTGAAGCGATTTCGAAGCGCTATGCAGAATTCTCCCTCCCCCCGCACCGATTCTACTGTGGAACCACAGCACCCCGATCGCGGCGCCGCGCGGATCTATGCGGCCGTATTTAGACAGACGATTCCGGAAATGATTCTCGAGCGATTCGTGCAGGCCGCAACCGTTCTCGACCGGCGCACGTCCGATGAGGAACGGGTTCTTTACGATCACGCGCTCAAACGTATCGGCGATCTGGAAGCGCTCGAGTTGGCAGCACGCTACACGCATCGCGTCCCTGCGCTGTCCGACCGGTTTCGACTCATGGTGTACATCGTTGAGACGGACCCCGATCATCAACACTACTATGTCGGTTCACAAACAGGATTCGTTGGCGGGTTGCTGTCGATGGTCGGTGGTGGATTTCAGACGACCGTGAAACTGATCAAGGGCTGGTTTCTTCTAAAGAGGCTCGGCAGTGCATAACGTGATTGTTGTCGGTTCCGGCGCCGCGGGTGTGGCGGCAGCGCTGGAGTTGTCGCAATGCAGGATCCGCCCCCTCGTGCTGGACGTCGGGGAACCTGCCCACCCGCCGGGCGATGTCCACGATAATTTTTACGACTACAAGAGAGGTCACGATACGTACGAGATGACGATCGGCCGGGACCTGCAGGGGCTCTCGAACCTTTTGACCGACCGCGAGGTGCCCGTAAAGCTGACCGCTCCGTACATTGACTACGTGACGCGCAACGCACACACGCTTTCCCCGATTGACGAAGTGGACTTCTGTGCGATCCAGAGCTTCGCGAGTGGCGGGCTCGCCAACGCATGGGGAGCCGGCCTGTACCGGTACACGGACCACGACCTCGAAGGGTTCCCGATTCAGCCCGGCGATCTGGATCCGTACTTCGAAAAACTGACCGAAGAAATCGGTATCTGCGGCGAAGCGGACGACCTCGAGGGCGACTTTTCATCGACCCTCGGGCTGCTGCCACCGCTTGAACTTTCCAGAAACATCACACGTTTCTACGACGCTTACCGACGACGAAAGCATCGGGAGATCCGGATCGGACGCGCTCGAGTCGGCGCGTTGTCAGGGGCACGCAACGCTCGTCCCGCCTACGCGTATCGCAGTCTTGATTTCTTCCAGGAATCGACCGCCGTCTACTCGCCGCGTTACACGCTCGACCGGCTGTCGTTTGAAAACCGAATCGAACATAGGACCAGTTTGCTCGTGAAACGCTGGCGAGAGCATGACGGCGCCGTTACCGTGGAAGCACGGGACACGGTCACCGGCGAACAGTGCACGTTTGAAGCGAAGAAGCTTCTCATTGCAGCGGGCGCCATAAACACGTCGAAGATCGTTCTGCAGTCGCACGACGATTACGAGACGGTTCTCCCTCTTCTGGAGAATCCCGCGTTGCAGTTCCCCATCGTCCTGCCGAAACTCATCGGAAGCGCCCTCGACGTGACCGCTTTCGGGCTGGTCCAGTTGAATCTCGTATGGGACTCGCAGACGTACGGCATGCGACTCCAGGGGAGCATCATGGATATCACGGCGCCGAACCGGGCCGAGTTTTTTGCGTCGCTGCCCTACTCGGCCCGCGCTAACCTCGCGCTTATTCGCACACTGCTTCCGTCGATGCTCGTCATGCAGCTTTTCTTTCCTGCATCCAGTCAGCCGGTGACACACATTTCACTCCAGGCGAACGGGCACCTGCGCATCGTCGGGCACCCCAACACTCTCGACCTGCGCAAACTCGGCCCGCTGCTCCGGTACCTGAGGCGACTTGGCGCCTGGACGTTCGGGCGGCTCCTGGTTCGCGTCCCGGCCGGTCACTCCGTACACTACGCAGGGACGCTGCCGATGCACGAGTCCGGCGGGCGCTACCGCTGCACGCCGGATGGACGGCTCGGCGGAACGGAAAACGTTTTCATTGCCGACTCCGCGTCATTTTCGAGGCTGACGGCAAAAAACATGTCGTTCGCCATGATGGCCAACGCGATGCGCATCGCTCACGGCGTTGCGAAAGAGGTAAAGAACAGATGAAAACGGTCCTCATTACCGGTGCCGGCGGATTTATTGCCGGACATCTTGCCGTCCTGCTCAAGCAGAAGGGGCACCACGTCATCGGTGTGTCGCGAAGCACGAGTCGGAATGCCGAGTTTGATAAAACTCACACGGCCGCTCTCGGCGAAACGCTGGAACCTGCTTTGAGCGAGCAGCCCATCGATGCGATCGTGCACTGCGCGAACCATACGGGCGCAAACGAATATGAGACCAACGTAGTCGGCACGAGCCGGTGGTTCGACGAGGCAAGGGCCCACGGCGTCGGCCTCCAGATTCTCCTGAGCAGCCTTTCCGCGCAGGCTGACGCCGCCTCGGAGTACGGGCGTTCGAAGTTTGCCCTCGAAAACAAGTTTAAGTCGTCGGGGGAAGTGGCTTTTCGTCTGGGACTTGTGGTTGGCAACGGCGGTATGTTCGAACAGATGAAGGCAAGCCAGCGCCGATTCCCCATCGTACCGCTTCTGGACAACGGGAGCCCGCGAGTCTACGTCCTCGGTATTCACGCTCTCTGTGAGATACTGTGCCGGTGCATCGAATCGCGTGGCGAAAGCATGCGTGGCGGAGTCTGGCGTGTTCAGCAACCGACACCGCATACGCTGCGCGACGTGATGAAAAGCATCCGGAACCATTTTCGCTTTCGTTGCCGGTTTTTTCCCGTTTCGTCACTACCGGTTCTATGGCTTCTCATGATACTCGAGCGGTTGCCCCTGAAGCTGCCGGTCAACAGTACAAACCTGCGCGGACTTCGAGCCGGGCGCTTTGTGGAGTTCGAATCTGACTTTGCCCGGTTCGGTCGTGAAGAGGAAACCCTCGATGGCCTCGTCGCGCGCGCGGCGAGCGATGAAGTATCTGCCCGGGAGAGGGCGTCCGCCCTGCATACAGGAGATCACACTCACGGACGACAGGACACGAATTAATATGAAACGCAAACTGATTATCGGTTCCATTATCAGTGGCGCGTTCTTCTACTTAGCCGTCCGCGATGTAAACTGGTCGATTCTGGGATCCGTTCTTCGGCAAACCCATGTCGGCTATTTCGCGCTCTCGATTACAGTCGGACTTATCAATGTCGTCGCGCGTGCCTGGCGCTGGAAATTCATCATGCTCCCGATTAAGCGCATTTCGACGGCCAGCCTGCTGTCGGCAACATTTATCGGACTCATGGCCAACAACCTTCTCCCGGCGCGGCTCGGAGAAATCGTTCGCGCATATGTCATAGGAAGGAAAGAATCCGTGAGCCGCACCGCCTCCTTCGCGACGATTGTCTACGAACGAATTGTTGACGTCTTCTCGCTGCTCGCGCTGCTCTGGGTGAGTCTGATGTTTTCTTCCGGCCCTGCGTGGCTTCAGCGCACAGGATGGTGGTTGCTAACGGTGAATATTCTCGGGATCATCTCTCTTTACCTGATGGAAAGACATCAGGCGGCTGTGTCACGCGTATTCGAACGCGCCCTGTCTCCGCTGCCCGGGAGGTTCCGTGACCGTGCGGTGACGGCAACGCGTTCCTTCACTGTCGGGCTCGCCACGCTGAGTCGCACCGATACGATCCTACCTATCATTCTCTTGTCAGCGCTCGTATGGGTGACTGCTGCGTTTGCGTTGTGGGCATGCCTTCCCGCGGTCGGGATTCATCTTCCCTTTGTCGCAAGCGTCACATTACTAGTTCTCGTTTCGCTGGGATCCATGATACCTTCCGCCCCGGCATATATCGGTGTGACACAGTATGCATGTATCGTGGGCCTTGCAACTTACGGAATTCCCAAAAGCGAGGCCCTTGCCTATTCGTTGCTCTTTCACGCGGGAACGTTTTTTCCCGTCACGATCATAGGGCTCACGTTGCTCGGGCGTGAAGGGCTCCGGTTCAGCGATTTGTCCAGTAGCCGGTAACCAGGAGAATCACACGCTATGAATCCGCGACTTCGGAAATGGCTTGCCGGCATTGCAGTCGTCGTGGCGGGGCTTGTGGTGGTAGCTGTTGCGTTTGAGTTCTCGCTGCGCGCCATCGGCCCGCCACGAGACCGTTTCTACGTGTGGCCTCCCGGTATGCACGTGACGTTCGAGCCGTCGCCCGAGTATCTTCCCGGCGTCAACGGAACGGCGCACGTGATCATCAACTCCGCGGGTGTGCGTGGCGACGAGGTGGGGTCGGATGTTAAATACAAAATTCTGGTCGTCGGCGGGAGTTCGTCCGAGTGCTCATACCTCGACCAACCCGAAGCATGGCCGCAGCAACTGCAACAGCAACTGCAGCAGAAATTTTCCGGGCGCCGCGTCTGGGTCGGCAACGCGGGACGAAGCGGCATAACGTCGCTCCACCATCGCACCCACCTGTACTTTCTCCTTCCGCAGTTCGAAGATATCGATGTGGTCGTCGTCCTCGGCGGGGTAAACGACCTGACCTACCGTCTTGCCATGGACGATGCCTACACTCCCCGCGTCATGGAGGAACCGGAAGCTGAAAGCGCGCTTGTGAGGCGTTCGTTCAGTATCCGGCCGGACAGTTACAACCGGACGCTTCCGCCACACAAACGCCTGGAGCTGTGGCGACGCAGTACCGAGCTCATGTGGGTAGTCGCGCGCCGGACACTTCTCCCGGATGACCGCGGCTTCGCCTACCAGGAGCGACGAGCTCGGCGAGCGTCGGCGACAGCGTTTCGAGATGCGCTTCCTGACCTCGAAGGTGCCCTCGATGAGTACGCACGCAACGTCCGGGCGATGATCGAACTCGCGCGGCAACACCATTGCCGGATTGTTTTCCTCACGCACCCGAGTATGTGGCGGGGTGACATGCCGCCGGAGTTATCCCGGCTGCTGTGGTTTGGAGCCATCGGCGATCAACGTGTGCGGGAGCCGGGTGAATACTATTCCGTCACGGCCCTCCGAGCGGGGCTCGACCGCTTCAACCTTCGACTGATGGAGGTGTGTGCCGCTGCCGGCGTTGACTGCCTCGACCTCGCACCTCACGTGCCGGCCGACACCACCATCTTCTACGACGACGTGCATCTGAACGAACAGGGTGCTCGGCGCGTCGCAGAGTTGACGGCGAATTTCCTGACGCGCGACATGGAGTAAGGGAGACTACCCGGAAGCCGATGGGCTTTGTTTTCTCTCACACGATTCACACACCGCTCGAACGAGACCCCGTACCGAGTTACCGATATACAGAGCCCGGCTTCGATCCAAATCGGCGAGCGTGACGACACGTTCAATACACTTTCCCGACTCGAGCAGGCTCCGGCGCAGCGTACCCGGCAGAACACCGCAGGAGACGGGCGGTGTACAGAGAACACCGTCGATGTCGACGAAGATGTTCGAGATCGCGCCCTCCGTCACTTCACCCTTCTCGTTGAGGAAAATCACATCGTCGACACCGTCATCCGTGTGCCGTTCCCGATCGTAGAGAGGCCGGTGTGTGGTCTTGTGGTAGAGGAAGGGGTCGCTCGAGTCGGTCACTTCGCCGGATATTCTGACGTGCGCCATCTCCGAGTACGACGGCGCCACGCACGAGGACTCACAGCTGAGGTGCCCGTCTCTGTGGAGCAGGAGCCGAAGTTGTATCATCCCTCCATCCGATGCCGTAAGAGCTTCCTCGATCTTCCGCAATATTTTTTCGATGCTGAACGGAAAATCGAAGTATCCCGCCGATTCTCTCAAGCGTTCGAGGTGCTCGTCGCGCAGATAAATGACACCCTTTTCCGCGCGCATCGTTTCAATCAGGGCGAACTCCGGGGTGGCATCCGTGAGAAACTTTCCCTTGAGCCGGCATTCTTCATACTCGGCCGCGGGGTCCGAATCGTGGACGATGCCGCTGCCAATTCCCATTTCAGCGCCACCGTCGGCATCCACGACAATCGTTCGAATGGCCACGCTCAGGCACGATCGGCCGTCCGGCGATATGTAACCGATCGCGCCGGTATAGACACCGCGCGGTTCCTTCTCCAGCTCAGCAATGATCTCCATCGTTCGCTTCTTTGGCGCTCCGGTGACCGAAGCACACGGAAAGAGCGCCTCCATATATTGACGTGAGCTCATGCCCGGTCGAAGCGTTGCCTTGACGGTTGAGGTCATCTGAAAAAGTGTCTTATACCGTTCGACGTCGAAAAGGTTCGGCACCCGAACAGATCCAGGTTCGGCGATACGGCCGAGATCGTTTCGTACCATGTCCACGATCATCACGTTTTCCGCCCGGTTCTTCTCGTCGTGTTTCAACCATTCCGCCGCTTCGTGATCTTCCGCGGACGTTCGCCCGCGGCCGGTCGTCCCCTTCATCGGTTTTGCGGAAACAAGCTTCCCTTCGCACTTCACAAAGAGTTCGGGTGAGAGGGAGAGTATCGTTTGCGTTCCATCGCTGATACAGGCCGAGTATTCAACCGGTTGACGCTCCCTCAGCGCGAGGTAGAGCGCCTCCGGTGAACCATCCAGTTGAAAGCGGTACTTGTGCGTGAAGTTCACCTGGTAGCTCTCCCCGTCCACGAGATGTGTTCGAATGTGTGCGAGTGCCCGATAGTATTCCTCACGGTTTGTGTCCATTCGAAAATCACGAATCCGATAGCCGGGTGCGGGTGGCGGATGGGGACCGGGCAACTTCCCGCGACCCCCGGGCACACCTCTTACCGTATCGAGAAGGTCGGCAGCACGTTCCGTATCCACATACCGCGGCTCACCAAACAGCCCGACCCAGACAAGCGGCACGCGCGGCGCCCGTGTATCGAGAAAGTGCCGGAGATGCGGCTGCAGGAGGTATCCCAGCTCATAACTGAAGTAGCCGCACGCCCACAACCCGGACGCCGTTGCATCGTCGAGCGCCGAAAAGAACGCACGCTCGTCGTCACCGGGACGAAGAACAAGGGTGTGTAACACGTCGTTGAAAAACATCGACGGACCCGATTCGCCGCCGGGCCGCCGCGTCTCCAGTAACGCGTAAACCGCCCCGCCTGTTTTGTCGACCGGATGTGTCACGTATAAAACCTTCTCTCTACAGACTACTTGCAGGGCAGGAAACGAACAGTCGATTCCAGCTCTTCGAGCACGCCCCCCAGCGCAGCAACACTTTTGTCGATATCTTTTTGTGTCGTGTCATGGGCAAGGGAGAATCGGACCGAGCAGTGTGCTTCCTCTTCGTTTCTTCCCATCGCCAGCAGAACATGTGTCGGCTTCGGCGAGCCCGACTTGCAGGCCGAGCCTGACGAAATCGAA
>JAPUJU010000301.1 GCA_027296025.1 bacterium | reverse complement strand
AGCGTCAATCTTTTCCTGACCCACGAGCCGGAGAACCACATTATTGAAGATGACGACGCCTCCACGACTCTGTTCTCTCTCGATGTCGGCTACTTCTTCTGATCACCGCCGAGGCTCGTCATGAACCTGGATTCGGATCTTGAGCCACACCCCTAACTGTGGTAGTCTTAATGCTTTAGATTTTCCGGCGCCAGCGCGCCGAATCCTCCATGGTGTTACGAATCATCACAGCAGCCATTTTGCTCGCGCCAGTGAGTTTTTTTATGGGGATGCCGTTTCCCTCCATGATGCGCCTTCTGGGAAAAGGCGACGAGGCACTGATTCCCTGGGCCTGGGCGATCAGCCCCTAATTCAACAAGCTCTACGCATTTACATCCGTCGCGACATCCGTCTTGTCGGTGTTGTTTGCAACGCAGGTAGGGTTCTCGGTCGTACTTTATCTCGGCGGCATGTTTTACGTCGCCGCACTGTTCTTCTTCCTGATGAGAATACGTCAGCCTGCTGCGGCTGAGCCGGGCTAAGCCGTGCCCAGGAGCTTCTTGAATTCCTCGGTAAGAATGGGCACAACCTCGAAGAGATCCCCGTCAATTCCGTAGTCGGCATACTGGAAAATCGGCGCGCTCGCGTCTTTGTTGATCGCGACGATTACCTTTGAGGTCCGCATGCCAACGAGGTGCTGAATCGCGCCGGAAATACCGACCGCAATATAGAGCTTCGGGTTGACGACCTTTCCGGTCTGACCGACCTGGCGGGAGTGCGGCTGGTACCCCGCATCCACGGCGGCGCGCGAGGCTCCGACCGACGCACCGATTGCGTCGGCAAGATCTTCGAGAATCTTGAAGTTTTCTTCACTCTTCAACGACCGTCCACCCGAAACGACGATCTCGGCCTCGGTCACGTCTTTCCGTCCCGTCGTCGACGCTACGACCTCCAAGACCTTCGCTTTGATACTGGCCGCATCGATGTTTACCGACACGTCGGTACTCGCGGCCGAGTTTCCCGACTTCTCCGCGGCAGGGAAAATGTTGGGGCGAATGGACGCCATCTTGAGACCCTCTTTACTCGCCTCGACGTGTGCGTACACCTTTCCGGAGTAAACCGGACGGGTTGCTTTGAGGGTACCATCGTCGAAGTCGATCTCCGTACAGTCGGTCATCAGGGCCGCCCCCGTCGCCGCCGCCGTACGGCTCGAGAGATCCTTCCCCATCGCGGTCGCACCGAAAAGCACGATCGCAGGGTCGGCCTCGGCGATCACTGCCAGAAGCGCTTGTGCGTAGCCCTGCGTGGAATACGTGTCCAGATTGGGGCTTTTTACCGTGTAGACTTTGTCGACCGGATACGATGCCGCTTCGCCCGCCACCGCATCGACACCGTTTCCTACTACGGCAACGGCCACACCACCACCTGTTTTTTTGGCGAGTTCTTTCGCAGCGGAAATCATTTCCGCGCTGATCCTTTTGAACGTGCCGTCACGAACCTCGGCGAAAACCAGAATATCGTTTGCCATTCGTCTATCCCGGGAACGAACCCCGTCTCCTTTCAATGTGGATGATTAGAGAACCTTTGCTTCCTCGCGAAGCAGGCGAACGAGTTCCTTCGCCTGCTCGGCCGGTCCACCTTCGAGCATCTTGACCGGCGGCCTCTCCTTCAACGGAGAGTAGCCCACGACCTGGGTCCCTGAACCCGCCGCCCCGACCTCATCGGCCGAAAGTCCAAGCTCCGAAAGTCCGAGCTTCTTGATCTCCTTTTTCTTGGCCTTCATGATGCCGGGCAACGAGGCATATCGCGGCTCGTTGAGCCCTTTCTCGCACGATATGATCGCGGGTAGTGTGACATCGACGATCTCATCCCCGCCTTCGATCCGTCGACGGACCTTGAGAGAGGTGTTGTCTCCCCCGACCTCGATATCCGTTACGACCTGCGCCTGCCCCATGCCGAGAAATTCAGCCACCGCGGACAGGGTCTGTGCGGAGTCGAAGTCGATGCCCTGCTTGCCACCGAGTATCAGATCGAATCCCTCCGCCTCGGCCGCTTTGGCGAGGACCTTCGCGTTCGCGATGGAGTCGCCACCCTCGAATGCCGGATCTGTGAGGTGGACCGCTGCATCCGCCCCCATCGCCAGGGCCGTTCGAAGCGTTTCTACGAGCCGTTCGGGCCCGAGGGAAAACACCGTCACGGTCGTATCTGCTCCGAGTTTTTCCTTCAGCTGAAGGGCCTCTTCGACAGCAAACTCGTCGTAAGTATTCATGACGAACTTCACTCCCTGCATCTCGATGCTCTTGCGGTCAGCACTCAGCTTGATCTTGCTCTCGGTATCCGGAACGTTCTTGACCATTACTCCGATCTTCAATGGATGGACCTCCTGGGTTTACCGTGCGGGTGGGTGTAACTGCTTCTAATTTTTCGTCAGGTTTCTGGAGATCACTATTCGGTGGATTTCACTCGTCCCTTCGTAGATCTCGGTAATCCGTGCATCCCGATAGTAGCGCTCGACGGGAAAATCCTTGAGGTATCCTGCGCCGCCGTGGATCTGCACGGCTTCGCGGGCCGCCCGGTTCGACATTTCCGAAGCGAACAGCTTCGCCATCGCCGCTTCCTGCGTGTGCGGCTTGCCCGCATCACGCAGTCTTGCAGCGCGGTACATCAGCAGCCGCGCGGCATCGATGGACGTCGCCATGTCGGCGAGTTTCCACTGGATCGCCTGAAAGCTGCCTATCTTCTTGCCGAACTGCTCGCGTTCATTCGCGTACCCGACCGATGCATCGAGAGACGCCTTGGCAATACCGACCGCCTGCGCAGCGATACCGATACGTCCACCGTCGAGCGTTTCCATTGCAATCTTGAAACCCTCGCCTTCTTTTCCGAGAATCTGTCTGGCAGGTACCCGCGCATCTTCGAAAACCAGCTGAACGGTACTCGATGCCCGCAGGCCCAGCTTGTTTTCCTTCTTTCCAATACTGAAGCCCGGCGTATCACTCTCGACGACAAAGCTGCTTATTCCCTTCGAACGCTCTTTCGGATTCGTTCGAACCATTACGACGAAAACGTCCGCTTCGGCGCCCGTCGTGATCCAGCTTTTCGTGCCGTTCAATACATAAAAGTCTCCGTCCTTTGTGGCCCTGCACTGCAGTGAAGCGGCGTCACTGCCTGAGCCCGCCTCACTGAGGGCGTAGGCACCAAGCAGTTCTCCCGTTGCCATTTTCGGCAAAAACTTCTTTTTTATCTCATCGCTGCCGTAACGGATGATCGGCGACGATGCCAGGGAATTATGCACGGACATCGTCACCCCAGTGGACGCGCACCCCCGGTTGATTTCCTCGAGGACCAGCACCAGCGAGAAGTTTCCCAAGCCCACGCCACCGTAGTCCTCGGGAATCAGCATGCTCATGAAACCGAGGTCTGCCATTTCCTTCAGAATCTCTTTCGGAAATGTTCCCCGGCGATCATTTTCGGCGGCGATGGGGACGATCCTGTCGTTCGCAAAATCGTGCGCTGTCTGTTGGATCAGACGTTCTTCTTCGGTAAGTTCAAAAGACGCCGGCATATTTTGTCCCTTTATTCGTCTGCAATGGGGCGCAGGGCAACTGCATTGTTTGATGAGGACTCGAGACAGCTGAAGTGCCAGCTTAACGTACCATCCGCTTCGACGAGCTGTCAATCTCATTCACGGCGATGATGCGCTTCGGTGGCATCCACACTTTGTTTTGACCGCGTAACGCCAAAACGGCCGGTCGGAACCGGCCGTTTGACATCAGGTCTCGGAATACTGGTCGATGCGGCGCGTCCCACACGCTCGTGTGCCGCTCGAACGGTACTACTTCAACAGAACCAGTTTCTTCACGTCGGTGAAACCGACCGCCGTCAACCGGTAGAGGTAGACGCCCGATGCGACGGGTTCACCCATGTCGTTCCTTCCTCTCCAGATGACGGAGTAGCCTTGCGCCCGAGGAGTCTGGAACTCGTTCACCAGCGTACGAACCTGTTGTCCGGCCGCGTTGTAGATCTTGATCGACACCGGCCCGGCTGCCTTGATCGCGTATTGAATCGTCGTCGTCGGGTTGAACGGGTTCGGGTGGTTCTGCATCAGCTCATTTTTCGCGGCGAACGGTGTATCTCCGATGCCCGTGGCTGTGTTGTTGACGGTGAAGCCGTCGACGATCGTTGCCTCCTGG
>JAPUJU010000300.1 GCA_027296025.1 bacterium | reverse complement strand
CGATTCTATTACGAAGACATTCAACCGGAACGCGTGGGAAACCCTCGTCGGGCGTTAATCGTCGGTGCGGGGGATGGCGGGGAAGCGGTCCTTCGCGAGCTGCTGCGAATGCGGCGCGAGAATTACGTTTGCGTTGGTTTTCTCGATGACCATGAAGAGGCGTTGCACGGTCGAATTCACGGCGTCGAGGTCATCGGTCGAACGTCCGACATTCGTAGCGCATGTGAAATGCACGAAGTGCAGGAAGTTCTCATCGCGCTGCGTGAGCCGTCGCCAAGAACGATTCGCGAACTCGTCGAGCAGTGTGAAGGAACCGGTGTGCTATTCCGCACGATGCCCGCGGTCACGGACTTGATTAGCGGGCGCGTCCAGATCAGCCGTATTCGCGACGTCGAGATTGCCGACCTACTTGGCCGCGAGCCTGTGCAGTTGGACGCCGATCGCATCGCCTTGGAACTGAAAGGGCAGCGCATTGTGGTGACCGGTGCCGGGGGCAGTATCGGTTCGGAGATGTGTCGTCAGATTGCGGCATTCGGCCCAGGGCGGCTCGTGCTGATCGAGCAGGCGGAGAACGCACTATTCGAAGTCGATCGTGAACTGAGACGTTCGTTTCCGGAATTGGACATCGTGGCTTATGTCGCCGACATTTGTGATTCCCCACGGATTACCTGCATCTTCGAACGCGAAGTGCCGTCGGTCGTGTTTCATGCAGCTGCCCACAAACATGTTCCGCTCATGGAAAGCAATGCGGGCGAAGCGATCAAGAACAACATCGGCGGCACGGTCAGCGTGGCCCAGACCGCGATGGCGACGGGTGTCGCGAAAATGGTGGTGATTTCGACAGACAAGGCGGTCAACCCGACCAGCACCATGGGCTGCACCAAGCGCGTCGCAGAAATGTACGTCCAGAGCCTGTCCACTGGGAACTCGATGCAGTTCATCACGGTCAGGTTCGGCAACGTGTTGGGCAGCAGCGGAAGCGTCGTGCCGATTTTCAAGGAGCAGATCGCGGCGGGGGGGCCGGTGACGGTCACCCATCCGGACATGGTCCGGTTTTTCATGACGATACCCGAGGCCGCCCAACTGGTGCTTCAGGCGGGTGCGATGGGAAAGGGCGGCGAAATTTATGTATTGCATATGGGCGAGCCGGTTCGAATCGTGGACCTGGCGAGGGATATGGTCACGCTAAGCGGTCTTCGCCCAGGCATCGACATCGAGATCGTTTTCAGCGGGAAACGGCCCGGCGAAAAGCTATACGAGGAGTTATCCGGCGAGGGCGAAGACATCGGCGATACGGCCCACCCGAAGATCGGCATCTGGAAACATCGGATTACCGATGCCGATGCGGTGCGGACAGGGGTCGCGCGACTGATCGAAGTGGCCGACAAACTGGCGAACCGTGAGTTACAGGACGAACTGAAGCGACTCGTACCGGAATACCATCCGGACGGGCGAGCGCTGACAAACGGCGAAGCGCAGTGCGAATCGTCACCGGACTCTTCCACGTCTTTCACTCATCCCTGAGTGTGACGCGCCGCACGTTTTTCTCATCAACCCCCCGAGATACACGGTCTCAGCGTGCACAGGCTTTCGGAACAGGGTCGTTGACACAGAGGCGGGCGCGATGCTGAGAAAAGCAAAACGCCGACCGGCCGAAGCCGGGCGGCGTTTGCCTTTGGAGGGGGGGGTAGTTAAAAGTTCGCTCGGGGCGCGTCCTTCCCCGAGCGAGTGGGCCGGGTCGCAAGTCGGATTGTTGTCCGGGGTAGTCGCTGGGGTTTCCGACTTGCGTCCCACCCGTTACCTAATAAGACGACGTCGGGCGAAAAATCTGACACTCGATTCAGATTATTTTGCGAGCGCCTGCGGGCGACGGTCAAGCCGGTGGCAAAACCGTCAGAATCCCCTTGATCCGAGTGTTCCATTGCAAGTTAGTGCTTTTCCGGATCGTTGCATTCGATCGCATTCAGTCTCGAAACAACCTTAGAGACGTATGGGAATTCCGGCCTTAGCGTCGGGCCGGTCGCATTCGCTGGGGAGTCATGGCACAATAGGCTTTGATGAACCGTCCAGATCAGTTCGAGCGGATGGCCGCGCTGTTCGAGCATGCTCGCGGTCTAGAACCCGAGGCTCGCATCGCCTACCTCGACCTCGAATGCGTCGAGGAACCTGAATTACGTGCGCATGTGAACGCCCTTTTGGATCGCCATGATCGGGGCGGCCTACTAGACGATCCGATACGCCCGTCGGACGTATCCGCAGACCCTGCCCCGGAACGTATCGGTCACTTTCGAATCATCGACTGTCTCGGTCGTGGCGGTATGGGCGTCGTGTATCGCGCCGAGCAAGACCAGCCTCGACGACAAGTCGCGTTGAAGATAATGCATGCCGGGTTGATTTCGGAACAACTGCGGCGTCGATTCGAGTTCGAGACCAGCGTGCTCGCCCGTCTTCAGCACGCGAGCATCGCCCAAATCTACGAGGCCGGTACCTCGGACGCCGGGAGCGGTCCGAGGCCGTTCTTCGCCATGGAATTGGTGGACGGCGTCACGTTGGACAAGTTCATCGCCCAGGCGCAGCCGTCGATCGAAGCGCGATTGCGGCTATTCATCGCGATCTGCGACGCGGTTCAACACGCACATCAAAAGGGCGTCATCCACCGCGACCTGAAGCCCGCGAACATCCTGGTTACCGAAGACAGCGTTCCCAAGATTCTGGACTTCGGCGTCGCGCGAGCGACAGATACCGATGTGCAGGCCACGCTATTCACCACTCCCGGCCAAATCGTGGGCACGCTGGCGTACATGAGCCCCGAACAGGTCAGCATGGCCACCGACAAACTCGATACGCGATCCGACGTGTATTCCCTCGGTGTGATCCTCTACGAACTGCTGGCCGAGCGGTTGCCGTACGAGGTTGCGAGCGGATCGATCGCCGGGGCAATTCGCGTGATCGAGGAGGCCGAACCTAAATCGCTAACTTCGACGAGCCGCGCGTTGCGCGGCGACTTGGACACGATCGTGCTCAGGTCGCTTCGGAAGCGCCCGGAGGATCGGTACCAATCGGCGTCCGATCTGGCAGCGGACATCCGTCGGTTCCTCAACCGCGAGCCGATCGCGGCGCGGCCGCCCAGCTCGGGCTACCAATTGCGGAAGTTCGCACAACGCAACAAGGCACTCGTCGGCGGAGTCATGGCGACGTTCGTCGCGTTGGTTCTTGGCGTCATCGGCACCGGATACGGGATGCTGGAAATGACCGCGCAGCGTGATGAGGCGAGGTTGCAGGCGAGCATCGTCGCGGCGGTGAACACATTCCTTGCCGACGACCTTCTCGCCCAGGCCGACCCCCAGATCGAGCCCGATCGCGCGATCCCGCTGCACGTGGTTCTGGACCGCGCTGCGGAGAGAATCGAGGGCAAGTTCGAGAATGCCCGTCTCGTCGAGGCGAGCATTCGCAGGACGATCGGGCGAACCTACGACAATCTCGGCAGGTATGATGCCGCCAGAACTCACCTCACTCGGGCGCTCGATCTCTACAGCGGCGAACTAGGCGATTGGCATGAGGATACGAATCATTGCCGGAGCGATCTGGGAATGTTGCTCATGAACGTCGGGGAATACGATCGTGCGGAACGGATATTCCTCGACATGCTCGCCGTCCAGAAGGAAGATCTCGGCGACCTTCATCGTGACACGATTTCCTCGCTCCAGAACCTGGGAGCGATCTATCTTGTGCAGGGTCGTTATGATCAAGCGGAACCGATTCTTCTAAAAACGCTAGATACCATCCGGCGCGTCGACCAAGTCGACGACGGTGAAGTGGCGATCACCCTGAATAACCTCGGAAGCGTGTATATGTATATGGGACGGCTGCCAGAAGCCGAGGAGCTTTTTACGGAAGGACTGGCGCTGCAGAAACGTGTCCATGGCCTGGAGCACCCGCACACGCTGCAAGCCATGGCCGGGCTGGGAACGCTTTACGC
>JAPUJU010000030.1 GCA_027296025.1 bacterium | reverse complement strand
CGGCTCGCTTCGAGAATCGCTTCGTAACCGTCCATACCTTCGGAACGAAGTCGGCGGATCGTATCGATTTTCACGATGGCATCGTTCACGGCGATTCCGAGGAGTGCCACCATTCCGATCATCGAAAGCATGTTGATCGATCCACCGGACACCGCGATGGCGAGAACGGAACCGGCCAGGCCCATCGGAATCACCGACGCGATCAACAGCGGGTCGACAAATGACTCAAATTGGGCGGCGAGGATCATATAGACGAGAAGGACTGCGAGCAGCATCGCCCAGGCCAGGTCCTTAAAGCTCTGCACCATCTCTCTACGTTCTCCACCGGTCTCAATCCGAACGCCGGGAGGCAGATCCATTGTCGAGAGAACCTCCATCGCTTCCTTCCACGCGTCGTTGACGGTACCCCCCAGGACGTCGGCTGATACGGTGACCATGCGACGCTGGTTTTTTCGGGTCAGCTCACGAAACGGGCGCTCCTCGCTCAGGTCTACAAAAGTGCCCAGAGGTACTGTCTCTCCCGAAGCGAGCTGAATCGGTGCGTTGAGCGCGTTGGCGAGGTTGAGCCGCTCGGTCCTCGCAACGCGGACGGAGATATCGATGCGTTGGTCGACTTCGTTGAAGGTTGTTGCTTCCACGCCGCTGATCCGGTTACGCAGGTCTCGGGCGACGAGCTCGGGGTCGAGGCCCGCCCGGATGATTTCCTCCGCGTCGAGACGGACCACAACGTTTGGAGTTCCGAGCACGCGATCGATCTTTATCTCCCGATCGGGATTGAGCTCGGTGAGCCCCTGTGCAAGTTCCTCTGCGACGCGGAACGCCTCGAGCGGGTCCTCTGCCACGACTCCTATGCTGAACGGCGCCTCATCCGATGCGAGAAGTTCGCGTAGACCGATACCCTCCTCGTGGAACACGTATTGAATACCCGGGTTCTGCGCGAGTCGCCGGACGGTTTCCTCCTGAACTCGCAGTCCCTTCTCGCGGCCACCGCGACCGGGGACGAGAATCACACGCAGCCGCGCCGTGTTGGGTCCCGTGTAATCCTTGATCGACGCGAGTGTCTGATCCGTTTCGCCTACTTGGCTGAACACCTTGTCCACATCGGGATTGTCCTGAAGCCATCCGGCCAGTTCGGCGACTGTTGACGCTGTTTCTTCCAGCGGCGTGCCGCTCGGCAGTTCGAGGTCGAGCCTGAGGTTGCCGGAGCTGCGTTGCGGCATCAGGGTTCGATCGATGCGGAGGCCGACGAGCGCGGTCGCAGCGATTCCGACGAGGAGCAGTACCAGCATGAGCGCGGGTTTGCGAAGCGCTTTAATCAGCGCGCCGTGATACGACTTGTAAAATCGATCGTACGCCGCCTCAAAAACCCGGAAGAGACCTCTCGACGGTCCTTCTCTCCTTCGAAGCAGGCGCGCGGAGAGAATCGGCTGAAGGAGCAGGGCGGCGGCGACCGAAACGAGCAGCGAGAATGTTACGGTCAGGGCCTGGTCGCGGAAGAAAGCGCCGGCGATGCCCGGCACATAGACGACGGGAAAAAACACGGCGACGGTGGTGAGTGTCGCAGCGAGAACAGGCCTTGCCATCTCGCGCGTTCCGACGACGCAGGCGTCCGCAATCCGACGAGTGCGTTCGACTTTCGTTTCTCCGACCGGGACCCCGCTCGATTCGGTGAGGTGCCGATTGATGTTTTCGAGCACGACAATTGCGTTGTCGACCAGCATGCCCGTTGCGAGTGAGAGCCCGCCGAGGCTCATGAGGTTCAGATTAACTTTTCCAAAAAACAGAAGGGCAAATGTAATCGTGATAGATACCGGTATCGCCACACCGACCACGATCGGGCTCCGGAAATCTCTCAAGAAAAAGAACAGTATGAAAAATGCGAGAAATGCACCGATAATAAGTGACCGCACGAGGCCATCGAACGACGCCTTGACATAGTCGGCATCCTCGTACACGAAGCCGTAGTTAAAACCCCCGTAATCGGCGCCGAGCACGCCAAGTGCGCGCTTGACTTCAGCCGATACTTGAATTGTATTTGCCTCGGGCTCCTTGTAAATCAGAACGGAGACGACCTGAGCGTCGCCCAGGAATGTCAGCCCCTTGGGGTCCTTGACGGTGTCCATGACACGCGCAATATCGCCGACCCGGATAGACGAGCGTCCCACGCGTACGATGTCCGTAGACTCGATGTCTTCGAGGGTTTCGTACTCGCCCGCGATGCGCAGGCTCAGGTGAAGCGGCCCCTTACGCACTTTTCCGCCGGGAAACGATATGTTGCTCCTCGCGAGCGCATTCTGGATATCTTCGATCGTGATACCGTAGATATCCATTTTCCCAGTGTCCGGTTCGACCCGGATCTCGCGTTCGGCTCCGCCGACAATCTCGGCCTGGCTGATCCCGTCCACCTGTTCGATGGCGGGTTTTACGACTTCGCGCGCAAATTCGGTAATGGACTCTAGGCGGTGATCACCCGAGAGGGTGAGAATACTGATCGGTCGCGAGAGCGGATCCCACCGAAGTATCACGGGACGGTCCGCGTCCTCCGGAAAGTCCTCCCGGAATGCGACGCGGTCGACCGCTTCGCGAAGGTGCAGGTTTGCGAAATCCATCTCCGTGCCCCACTCGTATTCCACGGTAATCACCGAGATACCCTCGCGCGTCCGCGACACCACACGCCGGACTCCCGAGAGAGCGGTGACGACTTCTTCGATCGGTTGGGTCACGAGGCGTTCGAGGTCTTCGGCAGGTATATCCTCGTACGTGGTAATCGTGGTAAGGCGCGGATACGTTATAGAGGGAAGCAGCGCGACCGGCAGGCGCTTGAAGCTCAGCGCACCGATGAGCACGAGAGCGAGGAACAGCATACTGATTGCGATCGGTCGTTGGATAACGAGTCGCAGCATCCGCAATCCCTATTCGGTGTGACTCCACTCGTCGTCGATGGGAACTACTTTTTTGATTTTGATTTTTGTGTCGTGTGAAAGGGTGAGATGATCGGTTACGACGATGAGGTCATCTACGTTAAGCGGGCCGCCCTGGAGCACCCGTTCGATTTCCACGACGGAATCGTTCTGCGGTCCGAGTTTTACGTACAGCCATTTCGCCCGGTCGTCTTCAACTTTGAAGAGAAGCGGACGTCCGTCGCGCGTCAGAATCGCCTCACGCGGAACGAGCATCCGGTCCGGAAATGTTTCGCCTGCAATCTTGGCGCGCACGAACATGCCGGGACGCAACTTTCCGTCCGTGTTCTCGACGCGCAACAGTACCTCGCACGTGCGGCTGTCACGGTCGAACCTGGGGCTGATTACGTCGACCGTTACTTTGAAGTTCTTATTGAGCGCCGGGACAAAAAGAAGGGCGTTTCGTCCCGTTTCGAGTTTGGCGATGTCCGATTCGAGGACGCCAACCTCGGCCTCGATGTCGGTGTTGTTCACGATGGTGCAGAATGTCTGAAGCGCGTTGACCTGCTCGCCCGGGCTCAATTGGAGCCCTGTAACGACACCGGAGAAGGGTGCGCGGATCTCGGACTGCTCGAGGCGAAGGCCCGCGCGTTCGACGTCTGCCAGGGCTTGTGCGATTCCGCTTCGGGCCGACATGACATCGGTGCGATAATAGCCGTCCTTTATTGCCTGCACGTCCAGCGCTACTTCACGCATCAACCGTTCCTGACGGCTGATCACTCCCCGCCGTTCGAGAGCGGCGAGCTCGTCGATTTGCTTCTGCAGATGTTCGGGACGTGTCGGAATTTCGAGCGAGTCTTGTTCAATTGCAAGCAGGCTGATCGCCTGTAGGTATTTGGCGCGTGCCTCTTCGCGGGCCATCACAAGCTCGCGATCGTCGAGCTTTGCGAGCAGTGCGCCCTTGCGAACGGATTGCCCTTCGCGCGCAACGATCTTCGTTATGCGTCCGGCGATTTCCGTTCGGATCTCCGCCGAATGCCGCGCGCGAATCGTTCCGTCGGCGATAACCGGTATGACGAGGTCGCCGCGGTACGCTTTGGCCGCGTTGACCGATGTGCTGCGTTCCCGTTTCTTCTTGGGCTTTTCCTCGTTATTTTCTGCGGCGTCGGTCGATGACGCTTCGGCCGTTTCCGCCCCATCGCCGTTCTTCTCGGCCAGGGTCACCTCGCTGTTCGAACCGGCGGCGTCTTCGGTCGATGCCTCTCCGCTGCACCCGCCGAGCCACAACATGAGCGAGAGAAGCAGTACCACGGGGGCGCCCCGGAGCGCGGCGCCCTGATGGTTTTGTTTGAGTGTCATTGTTCGTTCGGTCACGACTGCTCCGTTCGATGCGTCTAACGGGAGGTAATGAGTTCCTCGTCCATCTGGTAACAGATGACGGACATCGGTTCGGGTTCTTCGCCACCGAGGTCAATGGTTTCGCCCTGGGCCTGGAGCGAGATTGACGCCTGGACAAGGTCGGTCACCACGTAGAGGCGGTCACCCACGAAATAGTAACCGTCTCTCATGGGATTGCCTTCACCCATTATGGTGACCTGGCGCACGAAGCGGCCCTGGGGGTCGAAGATGTCGAACACACCAAGCGATCCGTCCGGAAGGTCACGGCTGCCGTCGCTCGTCAGGACCCACATCGTGCCGTCGTCGTGGACGTACATTGTCTCGATGTCTTTCGTCCACTCGGTGATCTTGACGGTGCAGTTGGGGATCCGTTTGGCGAAAACGCCCATCATGTTTTCCATGATCTGCATCTCGTCGGTCGTGCGCTTGCGATGGGTGTACTCACGCTCGATTACACGGTTCATGGTGCCGTCGGCGTTCCATACGGAAATCGCATAGTCCTGGTAGACCGTGGCCGCGTACACGCGCCCATCGGAACCAACCGTCCACCGGCGGTCGAACGTATCCCAGGCGCGGTCGTCCATAATCGGATTGGCAAAGTCGATCACGCGTGTGTCGCTGTGATATTTGGCGACTTCGGTGCCCGTCTTGTCGACACTCGCCAGATATCGTTCCTGCTGCCATCGTTGTTCGTTCATCGACATGACGCCACCCTGCAGAACGACATTGGAGCCATAAGACTGGCCGTTCACCAGTACAAAGAAGCCCGCGCCTTCCGGCTCGGGGAGGGGATAGTCACCGATCGGATCGCCTTCGCGCGTAAGAATGACAATCTTGCCAGGGAAAGACTGGATCACGGCCACGTCGCCCTCCGGAGTGAAAAACATCCCGGTGGCCGATCGGAACTCGCCGGGACCTTCGCCTTCGCGTCCGATTTCACGCATGAAATCGCCGGTCGGGGAGTAGATCATCACGTGGTTCAGCTGGCCGTCCAGAAGGTACACATTTCCTTCGTCGTCCGTCAGAATTGTGCTGATGACGCCAAAGAACTCATCGTCGTCGTCGGTGTCGCCACCGAGTCGCCACAGCTCCCTGGCCTCGCTCGTCGACGGGCTCTCCGCCGGAGCGGCCGGGTTCATCACGTGGGTGACGCCCTCCTTCTCAACCTCTTGTCCCTGCCACTGGTCGGCCACGGCGGGTCCGACGGCGCTCGAGAGGACGAGACCGAATGCGATGAGGAGTGTGAGTGTCGAAAAGAACGCGGGGGAGGCTGCCGTGCGCGCGCTCACCGCTCGCAAGATATGCATGAATGTCATTGGAACTCCTTCCGGGGTAAAGGGCCATGCACTTCCCTTGATACGTCTCTTCCGCGGACTTTGTTACGAAAAACACAAGCTCTCAAGGGGGCGTATCGTCTGGGACTGTAGTGTATTTACACACCAATCGAAGGGTTATTCGAACGCCGATTTTCCGGCCACAGCGTACCCCATCCCCCGTCGAGTTCAAAGCCCCGATTGTGGTTCGCTGAAAGGGGTTCCCGCGACTCGTGAAGCTCGGGTACATCGCATACGGCGCAGGACGGACTTCTGGGGATCGATTTCGGTATCCGTGTCGAACGTACGGGCTGCACCCGTTTTTGGACTTGCGTCCGGCGGCTCCCGAGGCTACCCTCGGCGGGTATCCGAACCGGAGATCGCCCGTCGGTCCCGGCCCCTCCGAACCGAAGTTATCAAAGGCAGGTATACATATGGGACGCATGGGTTTACTGGTCGCGGTAGTGATTGTTGGTGCTATGTTTACCGGCTGCTCGTCGAAGAGCAAGTTGACGGATGCCCAGGCGCAGATCGACCGACTCGAAACTCAGGTAAACGAGCTTGAGTCAGAGCTCGAGATCGAACAGACGCGAGCGGCGGAACTGACCGCGGAACTCGAGAATTCGCTCGCGGAGTTCAAGGAAAAGGAACAGGTGTGGGTGGAACAACAGAACATGAGGTCCGTCATTACCGTTTCCGAGGCCGTCATGTTCGAGTCGGGAAGCGTTTATCTCTCGCCCACAGGGAGGGAGATCGTCGCCCGGATCGCTCAGGCGACGAGTCAGTATCCGAGGCGCAACATCCTGGTCGAGGGCCACACTGACGACAGGCCAATCGGCCCGACGCTCGGAGAGAAGTATCCGACGAACTGGGAACTTGCGGCCGGGCGTGCCTGCGCGGTGATCCACTACATGTCCGCGCAGAGCAACGTAAGATCAGCCCAGCTTGCCGCGGTGGGCTACGGCGAGCATCGTCCGATCGCTGACAACGACACCACGGATGGCCGGGCCATGAACCGCCGGGTGGTCATCGTGATCGGCCCGGAAAGCGAGTAACGCACTCAAAAAGGACTCAGTTGGGTCCCCGGTCATCTCGACCGGGGACTTTTCTGCTAGGACTTACCCCTCGACTTGCTAATATATTGCAGCGATTATGGTTGTTCGTCTCGTACTTCCTTCTCGGTCCGGTCACTTTACCCGACTATGTCCATATCATGACCAAACGTGGACGTGTCCCCCCTTGAATCGCGTTCATCTTTTTATTGCCATGCTCTCAGGGTGAACCTTACCGTTACCTTATTGTGGCAACCACCAAGAAGGAACTAAAGAAAATCTATGCCGACCTTGAAAAGCGGATCTACACAACCGCAGAGGTTGCGAAGGTTGCTGATATAGATCGACAGACCGTTGTGAACCTCGCCGACAGGGGCTTGATCGTTCCCGAATATGGGAAAGCATCGGGGACGGGATCGCGCAGGTTCGAGTGAGTTGTTGCATCGCACTCCAACGCCTGTTCCGGCGCCTCGCCGGTCCACGCGTGGAATACTATGAAGATATAAGGAAGGGTCGGTATCCGAGTGCGCTGTGCGGCCCGCTTCCAGTAGTACTCTCTGCGCCGCCGCTCGACGAGCACTTGTGCTTCGATGAGCATGTTGGTGTGGGACCAAATTGGGCCGCAGCGTTCAGACGGCACTTCTGTGAGGCTAGCACACAGCTAAATCCGGTCCCTATCGGAGCAAAACCATTTTCTTGGTTTGTAAAAAGTTTTTCGTCGCAATCCTATAGAAATAGATCCCACTCGATACCGGTTCGCCCGATCGATTCTTTCCGTCCCAGTTGACCGTAAACCCGTTTTCTCTGGGCAGCTGAATCTCGTCCACCAACGTGCGCACCAACTGTCCTGCAACACTATAGATCTTTAGGCTCACATGACCCGATTCCACAATGGTGTAGCCAATGGACGTATTCGGGTTGAATGGATTCGGGTAGTTCTGCGCAAGGGTCGCCCTTAGCTCTGGTGCCTCGGGAATCCCGGTTGCAACACTATTGAGTCGCAAAAGGCGAACGTTATCAAAGAGTGGACCCTGTGAGTGGCACGAACCCGGCCCAAATACCCCACACCAGACCGCGCAAAAATCGCGGGCCGAAAGCGCAAGCTGAACGTGTGTAGCTTCGGGTTCGATAAACGTCCCAAAATCGAAACTTCTGCGCAGCCACGCTTCGTCGCTCTCGTACCAGTATTCGTCCCACTTATACCAAATCGTCGGACATCCGGCGACGAGGAAACGCATACGAAAAGTGTAGAAGATGAGATTGTCCAGGGGAAGATTAGGATAGATATCAAATTCAAACAACAAAACTGAAGCTTCTGGCGGAATAGGTTGCCCGTTGACATCCTGAGTGAACTCAATAAAGGGCGACCAAATTTCGTTGTGTAGATAATCGTTCAAATTCGTAGATCCCGGCGACCGGGTGAACGGCAAAACAGCTTGCTCGGGATGTCCGTCACAGGAGTAGTCATCAGGTGAGCCGTCGAAGAAACCCCACAGATTCGTGGTATTCGTAATGACCGTATCTTGTTGAAGAACTGTTGAGCCGTCGAACAACCCAAAAAAATCACCGAACCTGGGACGTGGTATCGCTGTCCAGTCGCCATCGAGTGTCGTCAGTGCACCGGGGCTCTCGGCCTCAAAATCCTGGAAATCCACAACGCCATTTGTATCTGCAACGGTCAAACTATCAATAATAATGGCGCCATCGGTATCAAGGATTCCATCCTCGTCAGACCAAGCTCCGTCTGACTCAAAACGGAAACGAACCGTGGCGGTCCCGGCCAGACTGTCGGCAGGAATCACAGCACTTGCCAGCATTTCGCCTTGACCATCGAATGCCAACAGCGTTTGCCATTGGCCGCTTTTGGAGAGGTACTCCAAAAAGGCAAAATCGTATCCCGGTTCGGTGTCGTATCGAACAAGAAAGTCGACGGTGACATCACCCGATGTTGAAAACGGGACCGACTCAAAACGTTGATCCCAGCTATTACCATAGCCTGGTAGTGTCTCGTATTGACAGAACTCTAGATCCGTACCCGGTCGCGCTCCGCACCAAAGGGACTGGCTTCCCTCAAGTGCTGAATACCCACCAGACAGTCCAGCAAAATTGTCAAAGTGGAAAAATGTACCTAGCTGCGCCGTCTTGTCCACACCCATCCAACCCTGCGGATCCGGCCCGCCAAGCGAATCGTCAAACGTGAAGTCCCCAAGGACGAACGTATCCGTCGCAGCTGACGTAGCGAACACAGGCCGATCGGAGTGGGGATCGTAGATTCGGAATTTGGGGTTTAGGAGATCGCGTTCGCTGGATGACTCTCGAGGTAAGGTGTGCGAGGCGGATAAAGAAGCCAACAAAAAGACGCCCACAAACAGAAATTGCAGACGGTGTCCCATAGTACACCTCCATTTGCTCTGGCCACATTTAGCGAGTGGAGTGTAGACGAAAACGGTCTATTTTGCCAGCTGTTTACAAACGAATTTGGGGCCAATAAGGTGCCAGAACCTCCCAAACGTCATCCAGAGGGGCTCCAACCTCCTATACGCCCGAGTATCGACACGGGACCAGAGACCAGGGAACCAACTGCGCCAGCTCCGCAAGTATGCGAAGCAACGCGGGTTTGATGTCGTGTCCGAACAGGTAGACAAAGAGAGCGGCGCGAAAGCGGATCGCCCTGGCCTTGACCGGGTCATGGAGATGGCCCGCAAGCGCGAAGTGGACAAGCGCGAGCGGAAACGTGGCCAAGAGCAATACCATCCATATTGCGCTTCAATAATGAAAA
>JAPUJU010000003.1 GCA_027296025.1 bacterium | reverse complement strand
ACCGTGCCATCCGTGACACGATCAACTATTTCCGAGGCGAGGGACTGCAGCGGCGCAAGTAGTTCGTCCGGAAACCTATCGTTCGTGACGACACCCTCCAGGCGTCGCCGGTCGATTCCGAATTCGAGTGTTCTTACGTTTTGCATGTGATATCCAGGTTCTCTTTTCAGGACTCTCCGCCCTCCTCCGCCAGCACATCGCCGAGCGCCTCACCGAGCGTCGGGTCCTCGTACGCCATGACGGTGCGAAGATTCACTCGTACCTCGGAGCCCTTGATTCGCGCGAGCACCGGCACAAGCCGATTCCTCATGCGGCCCGAAAGCGCTTCCGCCTCTTCATCGGAACCGCAACGAATGACAATCGCGCAGGATTCAACTTCACGGGTCGCGAAACTTCCACCGCCGATCGCCGCAAGATCGTCCTCGACCACGACAGCGAACCTCGACGTGTCCGGAATTCGTTTCGCGATCCGGTCAGCGCGTTTCCTCAGCGCTTCAAGCGGCTCCGTCGTCTGGCTCAGAACCGGCACGTGTTTGACAGGTTCGCGCTCGAACAGATAGGTTCGAAACAGAGCCTGCAAAGCCGCAGTCGTGAGCTTGTCGATCCTGAACGCCCGGCGCAGCGGATTCTCTCGGAGCCGGTCGATGAAACGCCGGCTACCGACAACGATCCCCGCCTGAACTCCCCCCAACAGTTTGTCACCGCTCATCGTCACGCCATCGACGCCCCGCGCAACAACATCCGCAACCCGTTCCTCACCAGGAAATCCCGCCGCATCGAAATCGAAGAACGATCCACTACCGAGATCGTACACGACGTGACACTTTTTCTCCCGCGCAAGACCGACGAGTTCCGACAGACTCGCTTCGTGCGTGAACCCGTGAATCTCGTAGTTGCTGCGATGCGCCCTCAGAAACACATCACCTTCGCGCGCAATCTTCGCGTAGTCGTCGGCGTACGTCCGATTCGTTGTCCCGATTTCGACGACCTCGGCCGCCGCGCTTTCGAGAATATCCGGCAGCCTGAAGCTTCCGCCGATCTCAACGAGTTCGCTGCGCGAAATGAGCACACGCCCCGGTGGCGACAATGAATTTACGGCGAGATACACCGCAGCGGCATTATTGTTTACGACTATCGCCGCTTCGGCACCCGTGGCGAGCCGTATCAGGTCGATTAATGTCTCGCCCCGTGCACTACGGCGGCCGGTGGCAAGATCGACCTCGAGGTTCTCATAGTGCCGGAGCGCCGACTCGACGGCCGTGACCACGTCGTCGCCCGCAATCGCGCGCCCGAGGTTCGTATGAAGAATCACACCCGTCCCGTTGATGACGGGACGCATGCCCTCGTCGCGAAGCGATTCGAAGCGCCGCACAACGGCAGCCGTCAGTTCGGCCTTTACGGAATCGCGATCCTCCTTGCCGACACCCGCCTCGCGGTACGTCAGGACCACTTCTCGAATCAATGCGGTCCAGGGAAAATCCGGATAGGCCCCGCGCAACGCCGTCACGGCGGGATCTGCGAGGAGCTCGTCCACCGGTGGAATCAGCCGCAGAAGCCCTTTGTTCGAGGAGCCGCCCATGTATCCCCTTCGTTGAGGCCCGATTGAGAGTAACTAGCACGGACCTGCAAATACCGTCAATCAATAATATAGATTCCGCTGGCCATAGAATTATCTTGACCTGATTCGAATAAGTCCATAACAAAATGAAAGATGCACATATTTTGGTAACAATCACTTGATCCCCGGGCAGAATTCGTGTTAATCGGAAACGTATGACACACCGCCGCTTGACGTGCACACTTGTCTGGGTATGCCTTGCAATCAGTTGCGGGGGGCCGCCACCTCCTCCCAGCGTCGACGACGTTTACCGCGGGCTCAATGAAGACGTGCCGCGCCTCGACCCCTCGATCCTCGCCAATCGCCGCATCGTTATCGACCCCGGTCACGGCGGGTTCTTCCCCGGCACGGTCGGACAGGACAGCCTGACCGAAAAAGGCGTGAATCTCGGTGTCTCGCTCTACCTCTGGGGCCTGCTGAAGGAAGCAGGAGCGGACGCGATACTCACACGTTCGGCGGATCGGGATTTTCTCATCGAGTCGGATTCGACACTCGCGTCCGACCTGCAACGGCGGGTCGAGATGGTCGACTCACTTCGCCCGGATATACTGATCTCAATTCACCACAACGCGCAGCCGGCCAGGGACAGTGACAAGAATGCGATCGAGACGTACTACCGGTTCGGCGACCCGGCTTCCCGGGACCTCGCGTTTGCCGTGCACCGGCATCTCACACGCAACGTCGGTATCCGTGACGGAGAGGTGCGTCCCGGGAATTACTACATTCTGCGAAACGTGGATGTTCCCGCGATTCTCGGCGAAGGGTCGTATCTCACACACCGGGGTGTGGAGAAAAAACTCAAGCTGTCCGAAAAACAGCGCCTCGAAGCGGAAGCTTATTTTCTGGGTATCCTTGATTACTTCGCGCGCGGAACACCAAAACTCGAACGGACATCACCGGTGGATTCTCTCCTGCAGACAGTCCCGATGCTGGCGTTCAATGCGAAAGACGTTGGCGGGCCCGGAATCGATCCCGGGGGCGTGGAAATGAGGATCAACGGGCAGCGCGTGAGGCCTGCGATCGACTCGCGCGGCGGACGTATCACGTACACGATGCCGTGGGACAGTCCGAATCAGCCGTACGATGTGTCGTTGACGGTACGTAATTTCCTGGGAAACACAAGCCGCGTCGAACACGTTACCTTCGCCATCAATCTCCCCGCCGAGAACGCGGTGTTCGAGATGGACCCGAGTGCCCTCCCGGCACGGGGCGGTACGGTTCGCGTGCGTGCACGCCTGTTGGACCGCCGCGGGTTAACGGTGGCCGACGGTACGACGGTACTCGCGAGCGCGTCGACTGGTTTGACTCCAGATACGCTGACCGTAGGCGGCGGGTTTGTGGAGTTCCCGGTGACGATCCGGCCCGGTACGACGGGCGGCCGCGCAAGACTCGACGTCGGCGGGCGGACGTTCGAGTCCGCGCTCGGAGTCCCCTCGAAGACGGTGGGCGGTTACAGGCAGGTCGTCCTGGTGAGTGCTCTCGACGGAAAGCCGATTACGAACGCAACCGTTTCGCTTAGCAGGATACCACCCCCGGTTGACCACTCTGTCGAAGATTCCGTCGTCGCGAGCGGATCTCAGTCGGGCGTATACTTTCTGCCGATGGTGCGCGACCCGCACCGGATACGGATAGTTGCCAGGGGGTACCGCCTGCTTTCTCTTGAGGCGATCGGGCACCTGGACACCGATACGCTCACCCTCGAGCCATGGTTTGGTGGGGTTCTGATCGAGAAGCGGTTCATTCTAGACCCGGAGGGCGGGGTCGGTCCTGGACCGGGCATGGGCCCGCTGGGGCTGTCCGGACCATTTACAAACCTTCGTGTGGCGCAATACCT
>JAPUJU010000299.1 GCA_027296025.1 bacterium | reverse complement strand
GGAGGGGACGGAGATGGTGATGCCGGGGGACAACGTGGAGTTGGCGATAGATCTGATTACGCCGATCGCGATGGACAAAGAGCTCCGGTTCGCGATCCGCGAAGGCGGACGCACGGTGGGAGCCGGCGTCGTTACCAAGATAGTCGAATAGCTTGCTTTCCCTAGGGAGGGCGGGCCGAACGAGAGCACGCAGGCTCGTAGCTCAATTGGCAGAGCACCGGTCTCCAAAACCGGGGGTTGCAGGTTCAAGTCCTGCCGGGCCTGCCAATTAATAGAGAGAGCAGGAGTCGGTGGCGAACGGTACGGGGATGAAATGCTTGATCGAGTAAAGAATTATCTCGTCGAAACCAAGATCGAAATGAAGAAGGTCACCTGGCCGACGAAGAGCGAGCTCAAGGACGCAACGCGCGTGGTGATCCTGGCGACGTTCCTGTTGACGGTGTTCATTGGCATTATCGACCAGATTCTCAGCGGAATCATCAAGCTGGTTTTCCGCTAGGGACGTAATCGTACCCATATGACGCATCGGCCCCCAGGCCGGCGAATGAGAAGTAAGGAACATGGCTGAAAAAGAGAAAGACGAAGTGATCCCGGAAGAAACAACGGAAAAGACTGCCGAGAAAGCGCCGGCTGCCGAAGTTGTCAAGCTCGCGGCAGACAAGAAATCCGAGAAAGCCGCGGAGAAAACGGCGCCGGAGGCAGCACCCGAGGAGGACGAGAACAAACTGCCGATGAAGTGGTTTGTCATCCACACGTATTCGGGTCATGAGAACAAGGTCAAAGACAATATTACTAAGATGGTCGCCGGCTCGACGATCGGTGATCAGTTCGGCCGTTTGATCGTGCCGACGGAAGAAGTCGCGGAGATGAAGAAGGGTAAGAAGACCGTAACGACCCGCAAATTCTTCCCCAGTTACATTCTGATCGAGATGTTCATGTCCGACGAGTCCTGGCATCTCGTAAACGGAATTCCCGGAGTAACGAGTTTTGTAGGAACGGGACAGAAGCCGCAGCCGCTTCTGAAGCCGGAAGTGGAACGCATTCTCGGCCGGATGGATCGAGACAAGCAAACCGTTATCCCGGAAATCCCTTTCACGCTTGGAGAACACATCCGTATCAAGGACGGCCCGTTCAGTGACTTCACGGGTGTGATTGATGACATCAACGCAGAGCGAGGAAAACTGCGTGTTCTCGTCAGTATCTTCGGCAGGGATACGCCCGTCGAACTGGATTTTCTGCAGGTTGAAAATATATAAGACAGGAGCGAGTGATGGCGAGACCGAAGAAGAAAATCATGACCAGCATCAAGCTGCAGATCCCGGGCGGCAACGCAACTCCGGCGCCTCCGGTAGGTCCAGCGCTCGGCCAGCACGGCGTCAATATTATGGAGTTCTGTAACGCGTTCAACACGAAAACCAAGGCGAACCCCGGTGTCATCATTCCGGTGGTTCTGACTGTCTATGCCGATCGTTCGTTTACGTTCATTACGAAAACCCCGCCGGCTGCGGTACTTCTCAAACAGGCCGCGGGTATTGCGAAGGCGTCGGGCGAGCCGAACAAGAACAAGGTTGGCACGGTGACGATCGCTCAGGTCAAGCAGATTGCAGAAACAAAGATGGAAGATCTCAACGCGGCGACGATCGAGAACGCGATGATGATGATCAAGGGTACGGCGCGCAGTATGGGACTCATCGTAGAAGAGTAGAATCAGGAGCGACTATGAAACGAGGAAAAAACTACAGGAACGCGGCGGCCCACATCGAACCGCTGAAGCACTATACGATCGACGAAGCGGTCCCGGTCCTTAAGAAACTCGGCACAACCAAGTTCGATGAGACCATCGAGCTGTCTGCAAAACTCGGTGTGGATCCGCGGCACGCCGATCAACAGGTGCGCGGTACCGTCGTTTTGCCGCACGGCACTGGCAGATCCGTGCGGGTCCTTGTGATCGCCCGCGGTGAGAAAGAGAAAGAGGCGAAAGACGCCGGAGCGGATTTCGTGGGAGCGGAAGAGTATCTTCCGAAGCTCAAGGAAGGGTGGATGGATGTCGACGTTATCGTCGCAACCCCGGACATCATGGGCGAAGTCGGAAAGCTCGGCAAGATTCTCGGACCGAAGGGCCTCATGCCCAACCCGAAGAGTGGAACGGTAACGTTCGACATTGCAAAAGCCGTCAAGGACGTCAAAGCGGGAAAAATCGAATACCGAGTCGATAAGGGTGCCAACATTCACGTCCCCGTCGGAAAAATGTCATTCGACGAACAGAAATTGACTGAAAATATCAAAGTACTTGTCGCGGAGCTGTTGCGTGCAAAGCCGGCTGCAAGCAAAGGCAGGTACCTGAAGAGTTTGAGTCTGTCCCCCACGATGGGACCGTCGGTGCGGCTGGATACGCAGTCGGTCGCGGCCGATGTGAAATAGATCTAAGGAGGTTTGAGGGGATGGCGCGTCCTGAAAAGGTAGAACAAGTCAAAGTCCTCGCAGAGATTTTCACGAACGCGCGCTCGGTCGTGTTGAATGATTTCACCGGCCTGGATGTGGCGAAGATCTCGAAATTGAGGAAGCTCTGTCGCGAGGCGGGGATCGAGTACCGCGTCGTGAAGAACACGTTGGCGAAACGTAGTTTGAAAGGCACTCCCGCGGAAGCGCTGGACGAGCATTTCGAAGGACCGACCGCTCTGGCTATCGGCAGAGAAGACGAAAACACATCGGCGAAGGTCCTGGCGGATTTTGCCAGGGAACACGAGGCGCCGAAGTTCAAGGCCGCGATCGTCGAGGGCAACGTCATAGATGCAACCGGCGTTCTTGCTCTGGCGAAACTTCCGTTCAAGGATGAGCTGATCGCCAGGATGCTGGGAACCTTAATGTCTCCCGGCAACAACCTCGTGTCTTGTTTGCAGGGGCCACTCCGGAGTTTCATGTATGTGATGAACGCGATCATGGACAAGAAAAAAACCGAAGGTGATACCGGGGCCGCACCGCAAGCGGAAGTGGTGCCGGCGGAAGGAGCCCCCGAAGCAGGGAAGGCCCCGTCGGAAGAACCCAAAGAAGAAGATAAAAAGGAAGACTAATAACCTCTATCAGGTAAGGAGTGACAAGAATGGCGATCGCAAAGAAAGCAGCCAAGAAAAGTAATGTTGACGAGGCCATGAAGATCATCGAGGGGCTGACGCTTCTCGAGATGTCTGAGCTCGTATCACAGCTCGAAGAGAAGTTCGGTGTGACTGCCGCAGCTCCGGTGGCCGCGATGGCTGTTGGGGCCGTTGCAGCTGGAGGCGGCGAAGCAGTCGAAGAGCAGACCGAGTTCGATGCCGTGTTGACCGGCTACGGTTCCGAGAAGATCAAGGTCATCAAGGTCGTTCGCGTAATCACAAGCCTGGGTCTCAAAGAAGCAAAAGACCTCGTCGAGGGCGCGCCCAAGCTGCTCAAAGAGGGTGTTTCGAAAGAAGACGCCGAAGCGATCAAGAAACAGGTCGAGGAAGTCGGCGGTACCATCGAAATCAAGTAATACTCTGTCGACAATGGTCGACAGTAGCGACTTAGCGAGCGTGTGCGGCCAACGATGACGTACCGCACTTACCATCGAGACCATCGAGGTTCAAATGATCAAGAAGAGCACGACGAAGATTCAGGATTACCCGAGGGATGAGAATCGGCGGGTGACTTTCTCGCGAATCCCGGAAGTCATGGATCTTCCGCACCTTCTTGCGATTCAGCTGGAGAGTTTTTCCAGTTTTCTCCAGATCAATACGGAGAGCGAACGTCGCAAGGACCAAGGTTTGGAGGCCGTTTTTCAGTCGGTCTTTCCGATTGAATCCCCCAAGGGAAAATATATTCTCGAGTACCACGGGTACATCGTTGGCGAGCCGAAGTACAGTGAAGAAGAATGTAAGGAAAGGGACCTTACCTACGCGTCTCCCCTGAAGGCCCGCCTTCGCCTGGTGATCAACGACATAGACGCTGACACCAAGGAGAAGAAAATCAAGGATATCATCCAGAGCGAAGTATTTCTGGGCGAGATTGCACTCCTTACCGAGAAGGGCACCTTCATTATCAATGGAGCCGAGCGAGTCATCGTGAGCCAATTGCACCGCTCGCCCGGCGTGTTCTTTGGGGATGAGATTCATCCGAACGGCAAACGTTTGTTCAACGCTCGCATCATTCCTTACCGCGGTTCATGGGTGGAGTTCACCGTCGACATCAACGATGTCATGCACGTCAACATCGATCGCCGTCGAAAGATTCCGGTCACGATCCTTCTCAAGGCCATGGGTTTCGACAAGAACCAGGCGATCATCCGACTCTTTCATCGGGTTGAGAACGTTAAGCTCGCAGCACGCGCAAGCAAAAAAGATGAAGCACTCATCGACCGCATCATTGTCCAGGATGTTGCCGACAAGAATACCGGTGAGCTGATCATCGAAACGGCTGAACCGATCACGAAGGCGCACATCGAAAAGTTCCGTGAGTCGAAAATCGGGACGATTCCCGTCATCGAGTTCGAGGACACCCAGGGCCCGGAAGATGACGTCATACTCAAGACGCTTGCAAAGGACAGCTGTCCTGACCAGGAGTCAGCGCTCAAGAAAATATACAATCTGATTCGCCCCGGCGATCCTCCTAACCTCGAAACGGCGAAGGCGCTGCTTGCCCGGATGTTCTTCAATCCGAAGCGCTACGACCTTGCGAGCGTCGGTCGTCACAAAATCAACAGCCGTCTCAAGCTGGACGTCTCGCCCGAGACGACGACTCTCGACCAGGCGGACTTCATTGCGGTTATTGCGTGCCTCCTCGACATGAAAGAGCAGGACGCCGACCCGGATGATATCGATCACCTGGGCAACCGCCGTATCCGCACTGTCGGCGAACTCCTCGCGAACCAGTTCTCGATCGGTCTCGCCCGCATGGCGCGTATCGTCAAAGAGCGCATGGCCCTTCAGCAGGACAGCGAGCAGATTACGCCGTACGAACTAATCAACGCGCGGACCGTGTCTGCAGTCGTGCAGTCGTTCTTCGGATCGAGCCAGCTTTCGCAGTTCATGGACCAGACGAATCCGCTCGCCGAGCTCACGCACAAGCGGAGGCTCTCAGCGCTCGGTCCGGGTGGTCTGACGAGAGAGCGCGCGGGCTTCGAGGTCCGTGACGTTCACTTTACGCACTACGGACGGATGTGCCCGATCGAGACGCCGGAAGGTCCGAACATCGGTCTCATCAGTTCGCTCAGCACGTATGCTCGGATCAACGAATTCGGGTTTCTCGAAACCCCGTACCGCAAAGTCATTCATGGTGCTGCGACTGCTGAGATCGAGTACCTGAGTGCGGATGAGGAAGCGGAGTTCTTTATCGCGCAGGCCAACGCGCCGCTCGATGACAAGGGGAAGTTCGTGAACAAAACCGTTCTCGCGCGGCTCAGGGGCGACTTTCCCGTCGTGGAGCCGAAACGCATCCAGTATATGGACGTGGCGCCACGACAGCTCGTTAGCGCTGCGGCATCGCTCATCCCGTTCCTTGAGCACGATGACGCGAACCGTGCGCTCATGGGTTGCAACATGCAGCGTCAGGCAGTGCCGCTTCTTCGCGCCGAATCGCCGTTCGTCGGTACCGGCATGGAGGGGAGAATCGCAATGGACTCCGGCGTGCTGGTTCTCGCGAAACGGGCGGGCAAGGTCGTGTCGGTAACCGCCGA
>JAPUJU010000298.1 GCA_027296025.1 bacterium | reverse complement strand
AAACAAAGCAGCGTGTAGGCCAGGTGTCCATGCAGGATGTCTATCTCGTTCGAGCAGATCTGGCTTCTGCCGAAGACGCCCTCCGACAAGCCGTGGCAGGTCAGCAGCAGGCTCGGCGGGCGCTCGAAATTCTGCTCGGCCGGTATCCGGCCGCGAAGCTTGCCGCGGACTCTGATCTGCCGACAATCGATCGGGAGATTCCTTCGGGACTTCCCAGCGATCTCTTGATTCGCCGCCCCGACCTGCTTTCCGCCGAACGACGGTTCGCAGCGGCAGAGAAGCGCGTGTCCGAAGCGCGCCGTGCGTTTTTTCCTCGCATCACGCTTACCGGAAGTGCGGGATCTCTGAGCGGGCAGCTCGAAGATCTCGTTGACGGGGACTTCTCCGTGTGGAGTATTGCCGCCGGGCTCACCCAGCCGCTTTTTCAGGGGGGACGCCTCGTCGGAAACTACCGGCAGTCCGCGGCCGTCTCTGATATGGCGCTCGCTGACTACGCACTGGCGATTCTCACGGCGTTCGGTGAAGTTGAATCGGCCCTCTACGCCGAGGAAGTTCTCGCCCGCCGCGAGGGTCACAGCGCAGAGGCCGCGCGTCAGTCCGAGCTGGCCCAGCAACTTGCCGAACGGCAGTACGGCGCGGGCCTCGTGGGTTACATCACTGTGCTCGAAACGCAGCGACGTGCCTTGAACTCTCAGAGCGAGTTGATCTCTGTCCGTAGACGGCGCCTCGACGCACGCGTCAATCTTTATCTGGCATTGGGTGGCGGGTTCGACCTTGCCCAGGAATGGACCCGATTTCTTGCAGGCAACAACGCGGAGGAAACTCGTGAGTGAGAAGAAGCTCAAAGTAGTTCTGCCGATCGCTATTCTGTTTCTGGGAATCGCGGGGACGGTGGCCATCATCAAGTCACGGTCGCCGGTGCCAACAAAACCGCCGGAAGAATACGCGCCCCTCGTGCGCGTGATGACGGTTGAGCTCACCACGCACCACATGGTCGTTACCGCTTACGGTACGGTCAAGCCCAGGACGGAAAGCGTGCTAGTGTCCGAGGTATCGGGCCGCGTGACCTATGTGTCAGCGACGTTCGCCGAGGGCGGTTTCTTCGAGGCTGGGGATGCGCTCGTGCGCGTCGACCCACGTGATCATGAACTCGCAGTCGTTATTGCGAAGAGTCAAGTAGCACAGGCGCGCGTTCGCGCGGAACTCGAAGAAGCGCAGGCCGAAGTTGCGCGTGAAGAATGGAAGACGCTCGGTGCGGGAAAAACCTCGCCGCTGGCAACCCGCGAGTTGCAGTTGCAGGAAGCGATCGCGGCGCTTGCCTCGGCCGAAGCGGGACTCGAGCGTGCCCAGCGCACCCTCGATCGAACGCAGATTCGTGCTCCGTTTGCGGGACGCGTTCGCCAGACCATGGTTGACCGTGGACAGTTCGTCTCGCCGGGAACACCAGTCGCCACCATTTATGCCGTCGATTATGTCGAGGTCCGTCTCCCGATCCCGGATCACGAACTCGCCTATCTCGATCTTCCCATCAACTACCGGGGCGACCAGGACCGCAAGACCGGCCCGGAAGTCACGCTGCGCGCGGAGTTCGCCGGATCGCGTCATTCGTGGAGTGGGCGGATCGTCCGAGTCGAAGGTGAAATCGATCCGGTGAGCCGCATGGTACACGTCATTGCCCAGGTCGACGATCCGTACGCCCGCACAGGGCCGGATGAGGACCCGATGCCGCTTGCCATCGGCCTCTTCGTCGAGGCGGAAATCTCCGGGCACGAACTCTCGGACGTTGTGGTGCTTCCACGCACGGCTGTTCGCCGGGACCAGACCGTACTCGTCGTCGACGGGGAGGATCGCGTGCGCTTCCGTCCAGTCGAGGTGATTCGACTCAGTGGCTCCGAAGCCGTCATCGGCGGCGGCCTCGAAAGCGGCGAACGTGTCTGTGTTTCGGTGATCGAAGCAGCAACAGACGGGATGAAGGTTCGGACCCTCGATGTCACGGGCGAAAAGGCGGAGTCGGAAGCGATCAAGCTGGGAGAAAACAAATGAGCAACCGGATCCTGATCTGGTTTGCGGAAAACACCGTTGTTGCCAATCTTCTGATGGCGCTGATTGTCGCGGCCGGGCTTCTGACGATTCCCAGGATTACGAAGGAAGTTTTTCCCGAGGTTTCCATCGACATCATCAGCGTGACCGTTCCATACCTCGGGGCGGCACCGGAGGAGGTCGAGGAAGGCGTTTCCATTCGCATCGAAGAGGCGGTTCAGGATCTCGACGGGATCAAGCGGATTACCTCACGATCCGTCGAGGGCGTGGGCGTCGTACTTGTAGAACTCGAACCGGGCACCGATTCACGCGAGATGCTCAACGACATAAAGGCGCGCGTCGACGGGATCGACACGTTTCCCGAGGAGACGGAAAAGCCCATTATCACCGAGCTGACAAATCGCGAGCAGGTGATTGACGTCGCCGTGTCCGGCAACGTCGACGAGCTCACGTTGAAAATCCTCGGTCAGCAAGTTCGCGACGAGCTGGTCGCGATTCCCGGTATCAGCCAGGTTGTTCTCTACTCACGCCCGTACGAAGTATCGGTCGAGGTTTCAGAGGAAGCCCTCCGACGACACAATCTCACGTTTGACGCAGTCGCGGAGGCGGTTCGACGTTCGTCGCTCGATCTGCCCGGAGGATCGATCCGGACGGATGCCGGTGAAATACTTCTGCGTACCAAGGGGCAGGCGTACCGCGGAACCGAATTCGAAGACTTGATTCTTCTGACACGCCCGGACGGTACCCGTCTGCTGCTCGGTGATGTGGCCACGATCGTCGACGGTTTTGCCGAAACGGATCAGTCAGCGCGTTTCTCAGGCGTGCCCGCGGTTGGTATTCCGGTGTACAGGACGGGTGACCAGAGCGCGCTCGATATCTCCGCAAAAGTTAAAGCGTATGTGGCGGAGGCGCAGAGCCGAATGCCCGCCGGTGTGACTCTGACAACGTGGAACGACTCGTCGCGTCTCTTGCAGGGTCGTATGGATCTTATGATTCGCAGCGCGCGCAACGGCTACATTCTCGTCTTTATTATTCTCGCCCTGTTCCTGAAATTCCGGCTGGCGTTCTGGGTGAGTCTCGGAATCCCGATTTCGTTTCTCGGCGCGTTCTGGATGATGCCTGGTTCCGACGTGACAATTAACCTGATCTCGCTGTTTGCATTCATCGTTGTGCTCGGAATCGTGGTTGATGACGCGATTATCGTTGGTGAAAATATTTTCCAGCGTCACGAAAAGGGCGATCGAGGTCCTCTGGGATCGGCCCGCGGCGTCTCCGAAGTCGCGGTACCGGTCGTTTTTGGTGTGCTCACGACCATCGCGGCGTTTTTTCCGCTTCTCCATGTTGCTGGCGTCATGGGGAAATTCATGCGGGTCATTCCTGTCATTGTGATCTGGACGCTGGTCTTCTCGCTTATTGAATCACTTCTCATTCTACCGGCACATCTTTCCCACATCAAAGAGCCGAAGGAACCGCATCGGCTGGGGCTTCTGTGGGGGCGCTTTCAGACACGGTTCACGGACGGTTTTTCGTCGTTTATCAAACGGGCGTATGTGCCTTCGTTGCGTATCGGTCTCAAGTTTCGGTATACGACAGTCGCCTGGGCGCTTGCGACGTTAATACTCACGGCAGGGATTGTGCGGGCCGGCCTCATCAAGTTCGTGTTCTTTCCAAAAGTCGAGTCCGACTGGGTTTCCGCAGCACTGACGATGCCACCCGGCACCGCCGTGAACGCGACCGACAGCGCGATGCGTCAGATCGAGGCGGCGGCGATTCGACTCCAGGACCAGCTGGAAGCCGAGACACCGGAAGGGATGCCCGCGCCCGTCAGGCACGTCTTCACGTCAATCGGCGATCAACCGTACCGCGCATCGCAGGGTCCGCCCAACGGGCAGACCGTGTCGTTTTCGGCGAGCCATCTGGGCGAGATGATTCTCGAGCTGGCCCCGTCGGAAGACCGATTGATCTCGAGCGCCGAAGTCGTGCGTCGCTGGAGGGAAGAGACGGGTTCGATTGCAGACGTTGTCGAGTTGACGTTCACATCGAGTATCTTCTCCGCGGGTGAAGCAATCAATATTCAACTCACCGGGCTCGACATGGACGAGCTGCAGGCTGTGTCGAACGAGCTAAAATCGGAGCTCGAGAAATACACCGGCGTCTCCGATATCACGGATTCGTTTCGAACGGGCAAACAGGAAGTGAAACTCTACGTGAAACCCGCCGCGGAAGCGTTCGGGATTACGCTTCTGGATCTAGCCCGTCAAGTGAGGCAGGCGTTTTACGGGGAAGAGGCGCAACGCATTCAGCGTGGCCGCGACGACGTACGCATCATGGTTCGCTATCCCGAATCGCAACGGCGTTCCATTGGTGACCTGGAGAACATGCACGTGCGAACACGGGACGGAGGCGAAGTTCCGTTTTCTGTCGTCGCCGATGTGGAGTTGGGCCGGGGTTACGCATCGATTCGTCGTGTAGACCGGCGCAGGGCCATCAATGTGACGGCGGACGTCGACGAGACGGCGGGCAACGCGAACGACGTCATAGCGGACCTGAAAGAAAGCGTACTTCCCGCGATTCTCGCCGACCATCCGGGCGTGACCTATTCGTTCGAAGGCGAGCAACGGGAGCAGCAGGATACCATGCAGGATCTGGCACGTGGATTTCTTTTCGCCATTCTGGTCATCTACGCGTTGATGGCCATCCCCTTCCGTTCGTATCTGCAGCCGCTCCTCGTCATGAGCGTCATTCCCTTCGGTTTCGTGGGCGCCGTGTGGGGGCACATCATCATGGGGCTGAATCTCACCATCCTTTCGATGTTCGGGCTGGTCGCATTGACCGGTGTGGTCGTCAACGACAGCCTTGTGCTCGTCCACTATGTGAACAGGTGTAGAGCGCGGGGGGCAAGCGTGATCGAGGCTGTGTCCGAAGCAGGTATTGTCCGTTTCCGGCCGATTCTGCTAACCTCGCTGACAACGTTTGCCGGTCTGTCACCGCTGTTGCTTGAAAAAAGCATTCAGGCAAAGTTTCTGGTGCCCATGGCGGTCTCACTTGCTTTCGGAGTCTTGTTCGCGACGTTCATCACTCTGATCCTCGTACCGGCGATCTACGTGATACTCGAAGACCTTAAAGGGGCCGTGCTTCGCGTTACCGGGCGAACACGTCGCGAGATTGGCGAATCGGGTGTGGGTCCTGTGCCGGCTGCGAGTCCGCAGGAATAGATTGCGATTCCGAGGTGAAGAGCACGACACACGGACCGAACCCGCTGAACGAAAGGGACGTGTATGCGCAAGGTAATCATAATCGGCGCATCGCGAGGGATCGGGCGCGCGTTGGCGCTCGAGTTCTCTCTTCACGGTTACAGCATCGGTCTTGCGAGCAGAAACCTTCCCGCACTCGATGCTCTTTCGAGCGAGATCAAGACTGACACGTTCGTGAAGCAATTAGACGTCACCGAGCCCGCGACGGCGACCACTCACCTCAATGCACTCATCGATGAAATGGACGGCGTGGATGTTATCGTGGTCAATTCCGGTGTCCTGTTTGCAGAGCCGACATGGAGTGAGATCGCGGCGACGATCGACGTAAACGTGACGGGTTTTGCCGCGATGGCGGAAGCGGCAATGACCTATTTTTCCGAAAAAGGTTGCGGACACATCGTCGGCATTTCGTCGATCGCCGGTGTTCGGGGTGCCAGGCGATCGTCGGTCTACAACGCCTCGAAAGCCTTCGAGGTGAACTATCTGCAGGGACTCCGCCACCGCGCCGCCCACGCGCGCGTGCCGATTCACATCACCGATATCCGGCCCGGCCCGGTGCGAACCGAGATGATTGCCAGCCTCAAGAGCATGTTCTGGATTGTCTCCCCGGAGGCAGCCGCGCGCGACATTTTCAAGGCGATCAATAAAAAGAAAAAGTGCGCGTATGTGCCGCGACGCTGGTGGCCCATGTCGTGGGTTATCAAGGTCGTCCCCGACTGGCTCTACCGCAGGGCATAACAGGGTGTGAACCGGATCCGAACGCGCATAACGATTGGGGTCGGGGCAGTGGCGGTCGCCGCTGTAGTCATCGGGCCAAACGCGCGAAGGTCTATTCCGAAACCCAGTCTTGACTTACAACTGGTGTATGCGCGAGGGCCCCTTCTCAGTGATGCCGACACAGATGCACTCGTCGCTTCAGTTCGCCGCGCCGCAAAACACGGATACAACGGGGTCGTATTCAATGGAAAATTTGGCCGGCTCGATAGTGCAGGCGAGGCGTATTTCAACCGCCTGCGAACGGTGAAGGCGATGTGCGATTCACTCGGTATGGAGATCATTCCAAGCATGCTTCACGCCGGGTACGCGATCGATATACTGAAACACAACAAAAACCTCGCGGCCGCGGTGCCGGTGCGCAACGTGCCCTTCATGGTGGAAGACGGCAAGGCCATACACGTCGCCGACCCGACAATCCATTTCGTGAATGGTGGATTCGAAAATGCGCACG
>JAPUJU010000297.1 GCA_027296025.1 bacterium | reverse complement strand
CACTCTTCAGCAAGATTCCTTCGTCTTTTCGCAGCATTCAAGAACCCCTCCCAGCCTTATGAAAGATAGAAGGTCGCATACGCGAGATATATGACCAGTCCGATGATATCACTTAACACGGTAATGAAGGGACCGGTCGCGATGGCGGGATCGATTCTGGTGCGATTGAGGACGAGAGGGATCACGGTCCCCATCAGCGCGGATGTGAGGCTGACGCTCACCAGTGTCGTCAGCAGGAGCAGCCCGAGGCCGACATCCCCGAGCCACACGTAGACGATTCCGAAAAGGATGACGCCCAGCACGAGCCCGTTCATCAGAGTCACCTGGATCTCGCGAAAGACACGCCTGCCGATCTGCGTCACAACAATCTGACCGAGGGCAATCTCGCGGACGACGACCACGGCAGCCTGAATACCCGTACCTCCCGCCGTCCCGATGACGAGCGGGATGAAGAAGACCAGCGTGATGAACGTCTCGATCGAGACGGCGTAATGGTTCATGATCAGCGCGTTGATCAGCTGACCGAACATGGCGATCACAAGCCATGGAAGCCGCGCCTTCGAAATTTTTATCGGCGAACGCTCACCGATTTCGTCTTCCTGCGTACCGACGATTCGCGCGATGTCTTCGGACGCCTCTTCTTCGAGAACGTCGATAATGTCGTCAACCGTAATGCGGCCAACGAGCTTTCCGGTGTCATCGACCACGGGAAGGACGAACTCATCGTACTTCCCGAACAACGCTGCGACTTCTTCCTGGTCCATCTCGACGGGGACGGTGATCACGTTGTCCTTCATCACATCGGTGACCTTCTCAGAAGGCTTGTTAAAGAGGAGGTCGAGCACCGGGATCTCTCCAACGAGACGGTCGTCCCGATCGACAACGTAGACTTCCTCGAGGTTCTCGATCTCATCGGCCAGCGTGCGCACCAGGTCAATCGCGTCCTGCACGGTGGCGGACTCTCGGACGGCCACCTTTTCGATCTCCATGATCCCGCCTGCGGTGTCTTCCTCGAACTCCATGAGATCGTGGATTTTCTGCCGCTCGGCGGACGGGAGCAGGGCATCGACCTGTTTCGATTTCTCGGGAGGGAGCGCCGTGATGATATCGACGGCATCGTCCGAGGGCATCTCGCCGAGTAGAGAGACGACGTCGGTGTTACTGAGCAGCGCGAGCAAAGCCTGGCCCGAGTGCTCGTCCACCTCCGTGAGCACCTCCGCAGCCTTTTCCGTGCCCAGGTGCCTCAGGATCAGAACCTTTTCCTCCTGGTCCAGAGCGTCGAGCACCTCGGCAATGTCGGCCGGATGAAGCGGCTCCAGAAACGACGTCAGTGCGCCGCCATCGGTCTGCGCGATCAGGTCACGAACGCGCGCGACCGCCGTATTCCTCGAATCCGCCATAAGGGGCATCGTAGGAGACAACCGGATTCTTGACAAGGCTTTTGGGGATTCGACGCTGTCGCGTCAATTGGTCTGGCGGGTGTGCTGGCGCTCGAGCAACGCCGGCGCGAACGCACCGCCGGAGATCACGATTTTCATCGCTTCTTCGACCGTAATATCGACCGTCAGAACATCCCGCTTGGGGAGCATGAGCATGAGTCCCGATGTCGGATTCGGCGTCGTGGGGAGGAAGACGTTGACGAGCTCATCGTCCGTGAGCCGGTCGAAGTAGTCGACCCCTTCCTTTGTAACGAACGCGAGGGCGTACGATTTTTCGTGCGGATAGCGGATGAGAACGACCCTGCGAAACGCCGTTTTCTTATCCGTGAGAAAGACCTCGCTGATCTCTTTGATCGCCGTATAGATCCGCCGAATCAGCGGGATTCCGTTCATCACTTTTTCACCGAGTGAAAAGATGCGGCGGCCGATCAGGTTGCTGGCCAGCAGGCCCGTAAACCAGATCAAGAGAAGCACGCCGATAAAACCAATCCCCGGCAGGTCGATGAGTGGGAACCGACGCTGCAGCGGATCCAGCATGCTGTCCATCGTGATGAAAATCTTGTAGACGATCCAGCCGGTGACAACCGTCGGGGCGAGTACAAGCAAACCTGTCAGAAAGTGCCGCCGAAGCACGCTAGCCGCCTCCTCCCCTCGCGGACTTTCTCGGCTCCGCGTCCTCACCGGGCAATTGCGACAGGCCACGGATCGAAACCTTGTTGATCCGCTGTCCAGTGACCGATTGAATCTTGAAAATGAGTGGGCCGTGCGTTATCGCTTCACCCGCGCGCGGGACGCGACCCATCGTCTCGTAGATGAATCCGCCGAGCGTGTCGACGTCGCCCTCCGGAAGGTCGAGGCCGAGCGCCTCATTCAGTTCATCGATGTGGATTTTCGCGTTACACAGGACCATGTCATCGTCGAGTCGTTTGAGCAGCGCTTCTTCCGAATCGAATTCGTCCTGAATGTCACCCACCAACTCTTCCAGGACATCTTCCAGCGTGATCAACCCCGCCGTGCCACCGTACTCGTCAACTGCGATCGCGATGTGGCTGCGGCGTTTCTTGAACTCGGACAGGAGGTCGTCGATCATCTTCGTTTCAGGAACGAAGTAAACATCGCGGCAGATATCTTTCAATGCAATTTGCTCGTCGTTGACGATCCGTTTGAGCAGGTCCTTCGTGTGGACGACACCGATCACTTTGTCGATGGTATCGTCGAACACCGGCACGCGGGAGTGGCCGGACTCCATGATCGTACTGACGGCCTCCTCCGGACCTAGATGAACGTTCACCGAGACCATATCGATCCGGGGAACCATTATCTCGCGCACCTTGGTATCACCGAACTCGAGGACACTCGACATGAGGGTCTGTTCGTCCGTCTCGTCGTCACCGTTCTTGTAGCCATAGAGATCGATCCGGGATTTGAGCGGCAGAATCGGAGAGGCGAGCGCGTCCACGAGCGCCGGCGAAACGCGCCGCAGCAGACCAATGAAGAGACTTGCGAGCGGCCTGAGAAGCGTGACCAGCGGAAGCGTAAGAAGCTTGGAAAGCTCGACGAACCGGTACGGGCTTCGGAGCGCGACGGGTGTCGCGACGACTATCGGGACAAGAACGCTGAGCGAGAGAAATCCAAAATAAGCCGGCGAAGAGAGAAAACTCGAGAACGGGGCCTGCGAGGCCATGCGATGAGCGGCAAACAGGACGAATCCGAAACCGACCGTGCGTCCGATGCCGAGCGCGAAATAGTTCGTCACCGGATGCTCAAGAAGACGGTACGGATAGGCGCCAGCCTCTTCCTTTTCCTCATCATTCCGTCCGGCGTACCCGTAGGCGAGAATCCGCAGCGCGGCACTCGTCGCGTTGACGATGCCAAAAAAAAGCATCGCCACGATAAGTAGACCAAGGTCAATCTCAGCGTTCATCTGGTATCGATCGGCGGGGGTGTTGTCAAAACAGTTCCTCGACCTCGGACGGAGTCATGTGGTCGTTAAGAAGTTTCCGCTCTTCGCTCTCCATCCGGCGCGCCTCGGACTCGGTTTCGTGACGGTACCCGAGCACGTGCAGCATCCCGTGAATTCCCGTCCTCATAAACAGGTTTCCGGGATCGATCCCCCGCGCTCCCGCGTCCCTCGCCAATGTTTCGTGCGACACGTAAACCTCGCCGATCACGTTATCATGGGAAACCTCGGTATCGTCAAGATAGGAAAATGACAGCACGTCGGTTGGGCAGTCGTTGCCGCGATACTCGCGGTTCAGTTTCTGAATGGTTTCGTCGTCCACGACGATTACGGAAAGAGTCTTTTCCGCACGGCCAAGCGCTTCGGCGATACAAGCCAGATTGCCCGTAACCCTGTTATCGATCCACGGTGCCGC
>JAPUJU010000296.1 GCA_027296025.1 bacterium | reverse complement strand
AGGACCGTACCGCAAGGACGGCCCGGACATGCTGGTCGGGTTTGCCGAGGGATGGCGCGTGTCCTGGGACTGCGCACGCGGCCTGACGACCCCAGAGATTTTCGAAGACAACGTGAAGGCGTGGAGTGGCGATCACTGCATCGACCCGAAGGTCGTTCCCGGCATTCTCCTCTCGAACATGAAGCTCAACGACGAGGATCCAAACCTGATGGACCTCGCACCCACAACTCTCGAACTTTTCGGCATCCGGCCACCGGCGCATATGGTCGGCAAGAGCCTCCTGAAGGACGCCTCATGAGAAAAGAACTATTCGCCATACCGATGACGATCGCCCTGGCCTGCGGGTTCGCCACCTCGACGGCAGCAAAGGACGGTCACGATTTCAAAAACGTCGTCGTTCTCGGCATCGACGGAATGGACCCGAAACTCCTGCAGACGTATGTCGCCAAAGGTGTCATGCCGAACTTCGCGTCGCTCATGGCGGAAGGATCGTACTCCGAGCTGCGGACGAGCGTCCCGCCCCAGAGCCCCGTCGCCTGGTCGAACTTCATCACCGGGATGAATCCCGGCGGACACGGGATTTTCGACTTCCTTCACCGCGACGAGAAGAGCTACATGCCGACCTTCTCGACGGCCCTCGTTGCAGAGGCGGAGAAAACAATCAAGATCGGCAAGTGGATCATTCCCCTCGCCAAAGGACGCGTGGAACTCCTGCGCGGAGGCAGTGCATTCTGGCAGGAGCTGGATCATTGCAAGGTTCCCTATACGATCTTTCGGATCCCGGCAAACTTTCCGCCCGTCGAAAGCGACGGGACGAACGTTTCCGGCATGGGCACGCCCGATCTCCTGGGGACGTACGGAACGTTCTCGTTCTACACCGACGATCCCGCGTACGCATCGCTCGATGTGTCCGGTGGTGAAATCTTCACCGTCCGCGTACACGACGACCGCGTGGAAGCCGAGCTGTTCGGACCCGAGAATACGATGCTGGAAATCATCCGGACATGACGAGGCCTTTCGTCGTGCACATCGACCGCGAAAACGAAACGGTTCGCATCAATGTGGCCGACGAAGTAGCCATCCTCGAGGTCGGTGAATTCAGCGAGTGGATGCCCATCGAGTTCGACGTCATGGGACCGTTCAGCAAGATTTCAGGGATCACCCGCTTTTATCTCAAGGCACTCGAGCCGCACTTTCAGCTCTACGCCACGCCCATCAATATTAACCCGGGCGATCCGGCGCTGCCGATTTCCGAGCCGGCCGGCTTTACGAAGAATCTTTACGAAAAAATCGGGTACTACTACACCCAGGGTATGCCGGAAGACACGAAGGCGTTTGAGTGGGGGATTTTCACGGACGCGGAATTCGTGAAGCAGACGGAGATCGTCTTTCAGGAACGCCTCGCCATGCTCGATGCGGTCCTGGACGACTATAATGACGGGTTCCTGTTCTTCTACTTTTCGAGCATCGACCAGACCTGCCACATGCTGTGGCGCAACATGGACCCGAACCATCCGGGGCATACCGCCGAGAACGCGAAGTACGGCGGCCGGATCGAGGATCTCTACACGCGCATGGACAGCGTGCTCGGATCGGTCCGGGAGCGCATCCCGGAGGACGCCACCTTGATCGTGATGTCCGATCACGGTTTCGCGCCTTACTACAAGAAAGTCAATTTAAATACATGGCTTTACGAGAATGACTTCATGACACTTCGTAAGCCGAAAGAGGTCGGTCGCTCTCCCCTGTTCCGGAACGTGTTCTGGCGCCGGACCAAGGCGTACGGACTCGGGATCAACGGGCTCTACGTCAACCTGCGTGGGCGTGAATCGCAGGGCATCGTCCGGCCCGAGGAATACGATGCGCTCGTCGACGAGATCGCGGCGAAGTTGCTCGCGTACCGCGACCCGGAGACCGGCGAGCAGGTCGTCAAGCGCGTTTACCGGGCAGATCAAATTTACGACGGGGATGCGCTTGGCAAAGCGCCGGATATTATTGTCGGGTACACGGCGGGTTATCGGGGCGGCGACGATTCCGCGCTCGGCCACCTCTCGAAGAGTGTCATCTCACTCAACATGGATAAATGGAGCGGCGATCATTGCATGGCGTACGAGGAAGTACCCGGCATCTTCCTCAGCAACCGCCCGCTCGCAATCGATGACCCGAACCTGACGGACATGGCTGTCACGATCTTACGGCTCTACGGAATGGAGCCGCCGGAGAACATGGTGGGTCGCTCGGTTTTCAGCGTGGAAACCTTATCATCCCGTTAACAAACGTCAGCGGGCGAACGACGCCGAAAGGAGCTGCGTAATGTTTGGTGGTCCGAAAATTAAACTGGAAAAGGATCTTTTCGAGCGTGTAAAGAAAGCCGCAGAGATCGCTGGCTACACGTCGATCGATGAGTTCGTCACGCACGTGATCGAGAAGGAACTCGCCGGCCTCGAAGACGCCGGATCCGACGAAGAAATCAAGAAGAAGCTCGAGGGCCTCGGTTATATCTCGTAGGAGACTCCTTTCTTCATGAATGCGATTGCAGGCATCATTACCGGCTTAACGAACGCCCTTCTCTTCCCCGTGGGACAAAGCCCCACGTGGGGACTCATCTGGCTCTCGCTTCTGGCGGGCGTCATGATGGCGGTTGTCTTCAAGTACACGTCGAGCCCGAAGCGGATCAAGGCCGCGAAGGACAAGGTGAAGGCACGAATCCTGGAGATGCGTATCTACCAGGACGATCCGGGTCTCATTATAAAGGCATTCGGTGGCACCATGGTGTCGAACGGACGCTACCTTGCCGCGTTGATCGTGCCCTTTGTCATTCTGATCGGCCCGATCACGATCGTCTGGATGCAGCTCGACGAGCGTTATTCGCGCCGGTATCTCGCCATCGGTGCGCAGACAATTCTGTCCGTGGAGCTCAAGGAGGGG
>JAPUJU010000295.1 GCA_027296025.1 bacterium | reverse complement strand
CTGCGATAAGGCCTGCAAGCGAGGCGCTGCGAAAACGGTTTATAATCGTCATGGCTTCAATCTCCAGGCGGGCTTACTACCCTTCGAAGACTTCTTCGACTTTAACAATCGTGACGTTCTCCGACTTGATGTCGAGAGGGTACGTCGAAATGTACTTGTCTTCCTCCAGAATTTCGGCTGGCTTCTCCGACTCGTATGTGATCGGGCTCGGATCGTTGCCGACCAGGATGGCCTTCAACGATTCAGCATCCTCGGTAATGAAAACAATTTTCATGTTCTTGTAGTTGAGGTACTTCTTCAACGCCGCATTAACATCTTCGCGTGTCAGCTCGCCGAGCATCTTCGCGTATGTCGACCAGTGACCGTCGGCGATTTTGTAGAACTGGTCGTCGAGCGCATAGCCGAGCTTGAGCGATGTCGTCGGCGCGTAGTGCAGGATGTATCCCTTGAGAAACTTTCGGGTCAGATCGAATTCTGCCTGCGACATACCGTTTTCGATAATCGCTTCGAGTTCGCGAACCGCCGCTCGAAAAGCGAATACCTTCGCCTCGTGCGGAACCGGCCGGATCCAGATCTGGAAAATCTGCTGGCTCCTCGGCACGTTGGGCGGCGGGAACTGGCGCCGGTGCCCGCCCGGAAAGTGCTCGATGTACGCATAGTCGCCGTAGTTCAAACCCCGCTTCTCTCGAATTACGTCGAAGAGGTGGGAGAACTGGCTCCGGTGCTCGCCGAGCCACGAGGTCGCCATGGCGAGCGCATAGAAGTCCTTGCTGCCGCGCTTGACGTCGATCGGGAACCCGAAACTGATGGCCGTCGATCCCGCGTCCTTCTCGATGATCTTCACATGCATGCCCTGGATCGGGTCGGGCGTTGGTGCCGATACCATCGCGGGCCTTCCTTCGGGAAGCTTCGCAAAATCCGCACGCACCATTTGCGAGAACTTCTCATCGAACCCGCCACCGATACCGATCACGACATTGTCGTGTGTGTAGTTGTCACGATAGAACGCTCTTATATCATCGAGTGTGATCGAGCTCAGGCTGACCACGTATCCCTCTTCATTGTGCTCGTACGGCGTCCCCACAAAGATAAACTCGTAGAGGGCCTCCTTGCCCAGCTCCTCGTCCTGGGAGTAGCGGAGCGATGTACGCAGGTAGTTGAGCATATCGTTCTGAACGCGCGTGAAGTCTTCCTCGGTGAAGGCCGGCTCGAGTATCACTTCTTTGAACAGACCGTAGTACCCATCAAGATTGTCCACGTGGGTGCGTCCGGAAAACACGGTGACTTCCTTGTCGACCTGATCCGAGATCGACGTCGCCATCGGGTACATCAGCTCGAGGATCTCCTCGTATGAGTGATGCTTGCTCGATCCCTGGGCAATGACCGTGGCGGTCAGGGCCGCCAGCCCCTCTTTTCCGGGCGGATCGTTCTGGGATCCCGCCTTGAACATGATTCGGAAAGACACGCTTGGATCATCTGCTACGGGCAACAGCACGGTAGGTTGATCTCCTTTTCCATAGACGACACTCAGTGTCGCAACGAGCAGTATGAAAGCAGCAATACGTAGTCTCACGACTTCTTCCCTCCCTTGAGCACGAGAACGGTGCGGCGTTCCGGCTGATAATACTTGATGGCGGCCTGTCGAATATCTTCAGGCGTGATTCTCGCCATGGTCGCGTATAGCGCGTCGACGGCTTCGATGCCGCCCGTCAACGCAATCATCCGCGCAAGACGCGACGCCACATCGTTCGGCGTCTCCAGCCGCATCAGGTAGCTGTAACGACGGCGCATCTTGGTGTTTTCGAGGTCTTCCTCGGACACAAGCTCGACCTGAAACGTCTCGATGGTCTCGTCGATGCGGCCGAGAACGTAGTCGATGTCGCTCTCGTCTTTCACCTCGCCGTAGACATCGTAGAGTTTCGGGTCCCGGTTGAAATCGACGGCGGCCGTCACAAACTGCACCTTCTGTTCGCGGATCACGAGGTCCTTGTAGATCTCGCTGTTCTCACCGAACGCCAGGTCGGCCATGAGGACCGCAGCGACCATCGTCCGATTTTCCGGGTCGAACGCCTCTCCCTTATATGCCAGCCACACAATCGGAAGTACGCGGCCGCTGTACGGCACATCGATTCGCCGCTCTGCGGTCTGCACCGGTTCGGGTGTAATCTTCGGCTCGACGTACCCCTTCTCCCAGGCTTCGTAGTATTTCTTGATCATTTTCTTGGCCTTGCCCGGATCGAAATCGCCCACCAGCATCAGCACACAGTTTTCGGGGCGGTAGTAGCGATTGAAGAACGTGCGACTGTAGTCGTACATGTTGGGCATCTCTTTGATGTCCCGTTCGAATCCCATGGTCGTGTGTTTGTAGGTGTGGACGTCGAACGCCGTCTCCATCATCTTCTCGTTCGCGATACGCCACGGGCTGGCGATATTTTTGCGGTACTCCCCGTACACGGCGCCCGCCTCCGTCCGGAACGGACCCTCTTCATAGAAGAGGTTCTGGAAGCGGTCGCTCTCGAGGTCCATCGTCTGTTTGAGGCTCGCGCTCGGAATGACCATGTAGTAACAGGTGATGTCGTCACTCGTGTACGCGTTGGCGTCGGCACCCATTTCGCTCACGATGCGGCTGTAGTCGGCAGCCGGGTACTTCTCGGTGCCCCGGAACATCATGTGCTCGAAAAAATGTGCAAACCCGCTTCGCCCCTCTTCCCATTCGTCCCGGCTACCGGTCCGAACAACGGTGTAATAGGCCACGAGCCCGCTGCCCTGCATCGGAATCAGGATGGCCTTGAGTCCGTTCGGCAGTGTGTAGTTCTCATAATCGAACGGGAAAAACCGCCCGTCATCGGCCATGGCTGCTCCCACAATAGTGAAAAGCATGAGCCACATCACTAAGACGACTCGCATGAAACTTCCTCCAAAACATGTAGAGTGATATGTCCAACGTTCAGATACGTCGGCCGGGACGTCCGAGGTAGGGGTCGAAACGACCGAGCGGAAACGTGCGTGCCTGGATGTCACGGACTAGAAAACCACAAAAACGCGCGGTTCGCAAGATCGAACGAGTGCGCGCCTCGGTGGACACGTTGCCCGCGTGTCGGCAGAGGCGGCGGCCAGCCGCGGCAGGCCAAACTTGACTGCACTGCAACCAATTGGTAGGGTTGGAGTTCACCGTGAGCAAGATTCGAATCAGTTTTGTTGCTGACTCGCTGGACTTCGGCGGAACAGCCAACGTCGTCCGCGAGCTTGTCCACGGCCTCGACCGTGACCGGTTCGCGCTTCAGCAGCTGTTCCTCAAAGAAGCGGGTTCAGTCGGCACAAGGCTCATCGAACAATCCGACAATGGCGCCGACGCCCTTCGCAAGGGCCGCTACGATGTCGCAACGCTGTTTCGCATTGCTGGAAAACTCCGATCCTTCTCGACCGACATTCTCTACACGGTGGATCATCATAACGCGATTTTCTGGGGGACCTTTGCGTCCGTGATGGCGCGAACCCCGAAGCGCGTCGTCGCATCGCACACAACGGGACGCATAGACGGAAGCCCGAGCTTCAGCCGGACCGATCGCTGGATGCTTCCGAGATACGATTCTATCGTCGCGCTGAGTGCGAGCCACGCCGGGTACCTCAGCGACACGGAAGGGATTCCGGTGAACAAGATCGACATTATCGAGAACGGAATCGACCCGGACCGATACGAGCACGTGCCGCCCGAGGCAATCCAGAAATGCCGGGAAGAACTCGGATTGACCGATGAACACTTCGTCGTTCTGATGACTGCCGTAATGCGGCCCGAGAAGGCGCACTCAGTAACCCTGCGGGTAGCACGACGGCTGATCCGGAACCATCGGAACCTGCGGGTGCTGCTGGTCGGAGACGGGCCCCTTCTCGAGGAGGTGGAGAAGTGGATATCCCGATTCGCGCTCGACCGCTACATCTTTGCCCTCGGGAGGCGGACCGACGTGCCCGCGCTGCTGAAGACGGCGAATGTGATGGTCCTTCCGTCTTATCCCGCGGTAGAAACACTACCGCTCGCCGTGATAGAAGCCATGGCGAGCGGCGTGCCCGTTATTGCGAGCGCTGTCGGATCGGTGCCGGATATGATCGAGGATGAGTACAGCGGGTGGCTGATCGGACCTGCGGACCTGGACGGTCTCGAAATGCGATTGCGGAACCTGATCGAATCGAGCACCGACACCCGTGACATCGTGGCGAACGCCCGCAAGACCGTGCATGAGCGCTACACGACCGCCAGAATGGTCCAGCTCTACGCTCGTCTTTTCGAACGACTTATGCAACGGGAATAAGCCCGGGGCGGCGCAACCCTCGACCTACGGTCTGGGCCAGAGGCCAACACCTGTCCCCGGCACCGTCACCCAGCCACCATTGTTGTCCCCTCCGGTGGTCGCTGCTGCGACTTCGGTCCTATCCGGGAGCGGCTGGCGGCCTCTTCGGTAGGGGCGCTCGGCGCTCTTCGATTTCGCCGCCGCCTTCTTCGGAGTCGAGCGGGTCACATGCCGCGTACTCCGGTCGATGGCCCGCGTTGCGGGTTCTTCGGCCATGGCTACAACCATGGCATCCTCGGGCACGACCGACTGCGCCGATTGTGGCACCGACGCGACCTGACGCCTGGTCACCCGACGGCCCAGAACGGAGATCATGACAACGATAATCGCGAGCATCAGCAGAATTATGGGCAGGGTCTTCCGGTTCATGTCGTTCCCCCTTGATAGATTCACGGCATCGTGAGAATGCCTGTATAAGGACTTTCCCCCCACCGGCGTGCAGCGTCAAGCAAAATGGACCGTGTGTCGGCGCGGCGTATGCCCTCTTTCTAACGATCCGCCCACGTCCATAATTGATCTAACTATGTTAAATACATGCATATAACGCCAAAACTTTTATCGTTTTACGAAGTCATATATGCATCCTCTTTTCGGGCTATCGTTTGCTGCTCTGGCCGCCGACCACCCTGCCGGACCATGATTCGCCCCCCCCGGCGCCGAACTGAACCGTCGTCACCCCTGGAGCATCACGCTCTCGCAGGGAGCCGTCCCCGGTATTGATGGGCAAGAACGATTCGGGTCGTTTAACGATAACGGGACAGGACTGCCAGGGTGACAGGAGATTATTTCAGAAAAACGAGCTTCCTCGTTTGCCCAAAGGCTCCCGCCCGCAGGCGATACAGGTAGACCCCGCTCACGACCTCCCGGCCGCGGGAGCTGACGCCGTCCCACCGGACCTGGTGGCGCCCCGGCTGCTGCCGCTGATTCACCAGAACCCTGACGAGCCGGCCGCTGACGTCGTAGATGGCGACTCGCACCAGGGCCGCCTCCTCGAGCTCGTAGCGGATCGTGGTGCTCGGGTTGAACGGGTTGGGGTAGTTCGCGTGCAGCCGCGTTTTCGCGTCCCTCGGCGTGTCGTCGTCGATTCCCGTCGGCGTGTCCACCTGTACCGTCACCGAGATTTTCAAGGTCGGCGTCTGGGGATCGTTGCTCTCCAGGCAGATCGTCGCGTCATACGTGCCCGCGGTGAGTTGCGTCGCGTCGATCGTAAAGGGGATGACGAGTGAATCGAGGGGCGGAATTGTCACGGGTCCCAGAGCGGCCGTCAGCCAATCGATGCCGTCGTTGCTCCACATCGAGATTTCATCCCACCATGCCTGGCCGCCCGTGTGAAAATTATAAAGCTCGATCTTGTCGACGTCGTTGACCAGACCGGGGTTGCGAAACCCTACTCCGCCAGCGACGAGTGTACCGTTCACGTAGTAGTCAAAGGTCTTTGCCGTCCAGTCGAGGTTGGCGAACGTGATGAAGTACCATGTGTTCGGCGTGTACGGATACGACGAATCCCCTCCTTGGGCAGGGTTGCAGTTCATCGTCCCGGTGGCACCCATCAGGAACCAGACAATGTCCCGTCCCCCACTGTCCTCGAGAACTACATAACCTTCGGCAAGGCTGGAGCTCGCGCTGCGCACCCAGAAGTTGATGCGGAGCGGTTGAATTGTATCCGTCGTCGCGTAGATTCCGTCGGAGTGCCCAAAGCTCGAACCGAACTCGCGGTAACTGAATACGGTGCTGTCAGCCGCTGTCGAGTTGGTCACACTCTTTGTGCCGGTGCCTCCAGCGTCGACCCACCCGTTGAAGTTGCCATCTTCGAAATTGTCCTCGAACAGGGTCGGCCCGACCAGTAGCGGTGTACCAAACAACGATGGCGTCACGTCCAGATCGCAGCCGCCGACATTCCGAATGACAAGGTTGAAGCCCGACGTATCCCCGACCAGGACCTGATCGATCACCGTCGCGGGTGCCACGGCAATTTCCTGAGTACCGGTTTCGATTCCGGCGGCCATCCAGTTGAAGACATTCTTAGCGAACCTGAAGTTATCAGCCTGCCCGATGACATCGTCGAGGAAAATATCTTCGGTGACGACGACGATTCGTCGGTTCCCCGACTCTTCGAATCCACACAGATCGTCACCGGCGGAGTCGTGAAACAGATCTGTAAACGGACCACTCGCCAGACCGGCATCCGGGTTCGGCAGCCACATCGTGTTGACGCCGGTCGTTGTCACATGGGAGAAAATGTTGGTCGTATTACCAGCCGTCGCGGACGTCGGCCACGCCAGACCGGTCGGCTGGAGCACATCTTCGAGAATCGAGTCGAACTGGTTGATGGCCAATGCGTTGTCACCCTCGAAAATGGCCCGCCCGCCGGCCTGCAACCAGTCAATGACGGTAAGATATGTGATCCCCGAGAACGGCTGGGTCATATCGGTAAACCACAGAAGGTCAACACCCGCGAGGTCGGATGACTCCAGGGTATCGTCCGTGTTCTCGATCAGGGTGACACCGTTCGCGAGAAGATAGTCGCGTATCGTGGAGCGAGAGCTGAGCGGCACCTGCCCTTTCGCAACGTCGTAGAGAACCACCAGGGCCGCCAGCGGAAGACACGTCACCGCCTGGGTTTCGGCGGGAGCCGTGTGGATGCCCGCGGTCGCGGAAGACGGGCCATCCGCGGTCGCGTGGGTGCTCGCGAGTGTATACACCAGGATGACGGAGAAAACGACAGTAGCTCGGGCAAGGGCCACAACAGGATCCCTTTGAACGAATTCTCGCGTGGGGATGCGGAGGGTTAGCCTCCAGACCAGAGTTTAGCCCAAAACGGGGGAGATTTCCATGCCGGCATGCGGGAAGGCCAACAACTCTACCGGACCTATTTCAATACGACGAGCTTCCGGGACAGCGTTCGCTTTCCCGCTGTTAACCGGTAGAAGTACACACCGCTCGCGACCCGGCCGCCGTCATCGTCAAGGGAATCCCACTCAAGCGTGTGCGAACCTGCCGCCATATTCCGGGCGACCAGAGTGCGAACGGTACGCCCCGCAACGTCGTAGAGGGCGAGTGTTACCCATTGTTTGACAGGTAGATAGAAGGATAGCGTCGTTCGTGGATTTAACGGATTGGGATAGTTCTGGTGAAGTGCAAAACGAGCCCCGATTGTCACACGGAATGGGACTGAAACATATTCGCCATCGACCGCGACCGCTCCAAGCTTGTACCAATACGTGACCCCCGGTTCCGCGCTTGCGTCTGTATACTCCCGCGCAGCCGGTTCGAGCAACTCATCGTTAATCACTTTGTAACCGGATGATCGCGCCACCGACCGATGGATATTGAATCCCTCGAGGCCTTCGCTTAGACCGATGG
>JAPUJU010000294.1 GCA_027296025.1 bacterium | reverse complement strand
CGAAGGGCTTTTGGAGAAGTGCACCCAGCTCTTAATTCACCGGCACGGGAAACCCGCGGTCGCGCATCAGCGCTTCGATCCGGGCATTGCGTCCGCGGAACGCCCGGTACGCGTCTGCAGGGTCGACCGAATTGCCCGCGGCGAACAGGTGTTCGACCAGTTTTTCCGCGAGTGCATCGTCGTAGAAGCCACCCGGGGCTTCATCGAACGCCTCGGCCGCATCGGCGGTCAGGACATCGGCCCACATGTAGCCGTAATAGCCGGCCGAATACCCCTCACCCGAAAAGATGTGTCCGAAGTGCGGCGTGCGATGCCGCATGACGATCTCATCCGGCATGTTCAGTCTTTTCAGCTGAGCGCGCTCAAACGCGTCCGGGTCGAGCCCGGTGGGATCCATTGTGTGATACTCCATGTCCATGAGAGCGGACGCGAGATACTCGGTTGTGGCGAATCCCTGATTGAAGGTGGAGGCCTTCTTGATTTTCGCAACCAGTTCTGCCGGGATCGGTTCACCGGTCTGGTAGTGCACGAGGTAGTTGTTAATCACGCGGTCGGTCAACAACCAGCGCTCGAGAAGCTGCGATTGAAACTCCGTATAATCGCGGACGCCACTGGTCAGCGTTGGATAGGCGACTCGCAGCGAGAGATAGTGAAGCGCATGGCCGAATTCGTGAAGTAAGGTCTCAGCGTCGGACCACGAAACGAGGACCGGCTCACCCGGTTCGCCTTTAATGAAATTCGAGTTGTTCGACGCGAGTACGGTCTGCAGACCGTCGAATGTTTCGTAGCCGCGATAGGCCGTCGCCCAGGCGCCCGAGCGCTTGCCCGTACGGGCAAATGGGTCCAGGTACCAGAGACCCAGGTGCTCACCCGTCTTATCGTCCGTGACTTCCCAGACCCTGACGTCCGGGTGAAAGATCGGGACCGATTCCTCGGGAACTGGCGCGAACGTGAAATTGAAGAGCTCACCGGCAACCATGAACATCGCCTCGCGGAGCTTGTCGAGTTGCAGGTACTCCTTCACCTCGTCGGAATCGAGGTCGTATTTCGACTTGCGCACTTTCTCCGCGTAGAACCGGTAGTCCCACGGCTCTATCGTAATACCGGCTCCTTCCTTGTCGGCAATCGTTTGCATGTCGGCGACTTCTTCTTCAACGCGCGCCAGCGCGGCAGGCCACACTGCTTCCATCAATTCGAGTGCGTGCTCCGGTGTTTTCGCCATGCGGTTCTCGAGCCGCCACTGCGCGTAGTTGTCATAACCCAGCAGTTTGATGCGTTCGTGCCGCAGTTTCAGAATCTCAGCGATGATGGTGTTGTTGTCATGTTCATCGCCGTTGTCGCCTCGATTGTAATATGTTCGCCAGACTTTCTCACGCACGTTTCGCTCGGTTGAAAACGTAAGGAACGGATCCATCGACGAGCGTGTATTCGTCACGGCGTACTCGCCTTCGTGCTCGCGCTCGGTCGCAGCCGTAGCCATCGACTTGATAAACGCCTCCGACAGTCCGCTCAGCTGCTTCTCATTGAGATAAAGAACATAGTTTTCCTCGTCGGCGAGGACGTTGTTGGAAAAGTTCGTATGAATCTCCGCCAGGCGCTCGTTGATTTCGGCGTAACGCTTCTTTGCGTCGTTTTCCAGCGTAGCGCCGTTGCGCGCAAACCCCTCATACGTCAGCAGAACCAGGCGTTGCTGGTCCGGACGGAGTGTTTTCATCTCGTCGCCTTCATACACAGCCTTGATCCGGGCAAAAAGTGCCTCGTTCTGAGTGATCTTGGAGTTGAAGGCCGATATTTTGGGCGCCAGTTCGGTCGCGATATCGCGTGACTCCGGTGTCGACATGTTGTTGCGCCAGATTCCATAGTAGGCGAACGCCCGGTTCAACGGCCTGCCGGTCCGCTCCATCGCGACGATGGTATTCTCGAACGTTGCCGGGTCGGGGTTGTTCGCGATCTCGTCGACCTCGGCCAGGTTCATCTCCATGCCGGCCTCCAGCGAGGAAGTCAGTGTAGAGAGATCCATCTTATCGAACGCCGGCACGCCTCCATAGGGTCCGGTCCATTCCGCCAGCAGGGCGGTATTCCGGCTGTCGGTCGGCGTTGCTGCGCCACAACCAACGAGGAAAACGAGAAGTGGTATAAGAATCAGGAAACGTAGTCTCTTCACGGGACTCTCCTTTTATTGAGGGGGTGAATGGGCTAGCGTGGTTGGTGCTCGTAGGTACGGTGAATCTGGCTCCGATGTTTCCCGGAGCGGCAAGCGGGTATACTAGCACTCTTTGGAACGGAAAATCCGAATTTTCCAAAGTTGCACAACGTAACTCGCTATGATAAAATATGATAGAAGGTTTAACGTGACGAGCCCTATTCAGGCCTGCCAGCGCTCCGTCCGCGTCACTGAATTAGGGGACAGAGGAAAAGTACTTGAAACGGTGGGGACACGACTTCCGCGTTCATTACGTCGAGATAAAATAAGAGTCCAGGAGTTGCTGGCTGATCGAGTAACCGCAGCGTGAAATGAAATGGTTGATCGTTGTCCCTCGGCAGAGATTTCGCATACACTTGTGAGCCACTTGATTGAGGAGGCAGGCCATGTGGAATTTCAATCGCGTTGTCACGACAAGACCCGTTAATGTTGATATAGGACTGCTACTGTTGCGCATCGGTGTCGGGCTCAGCATAGCAATGTTTCACGGCTGGGGGAAAATTTCCGGAGGTCCCACCTTCTGGAAAGCGCTTGGCGGCCACATGTCGAACCTTGGTGTCACCTTTGCGCCAGTCATGTGGGGTTTCATGGCCGCGTCCGCAGAATTTGTTGGTTCGATCCTGCTCATTCTCGGCGTCCTGTTCCGGCCTGCCGCGGCGCTCCTCGGCTTTACCATGTTCGTAGCGATCCTGCGCCATCTCAATCTGCCCTCGGAGGACCCGACGTCGGGATGGAAGGGTGCCTCACACGCGATCGAACTCTTTGCCGTTTACCTGGCGCTGTTTTTTACCGGCCCGGGTCGCTATGCGTCAACCCTTAACCTGAGGCCGCCGCCCACCAAGGAGTCGTAGGATACGGCCGGCATGAAAGCCGTCGAGTGACGGTTTCTGGTTCGTCGTTCCTTTCCGGGCCGGGATCAGAGGGTGCGTGTGCCCGAGTGTCAGTCGATACTTTTCAACAGTTCTTCGTTGGTGGGGAATTTCTGCAGTAACTTCAGCAGGTCCTCGATGGCCTTTCTGGGTGGCAGGCCCATTGCCCAACGGCGGAGTTTGTTAACCGCATCGATCTCTTCGGTGGAATAAAGAAGATCGTCTCGCCGGGTGCCTGTGCCCTGGAGGTTGATCGCGGGAAACACCCTGGCTTCGGCAAGTGCCCGGTCAAGGATGATCTCACTGTTGCCCGTCCCCTTGAACTCCTCGAAAATCATGTCATCCATGCGCGAGCCCGTATCGACCAGGGCGGTTGCGATAACCGTTACAGATCCGCCGTTTTCCGCATTCCGCGCCATGCCGAAAAACTTCCGTGGGATCTCGAGTGCCCGCGAATCCAGCCCGCCACTGAGCGTACGCCCCGAGTCGGCCCCGTGCGAATTGAACGCGCGACCCATTCGCGTGATGCTGTC
>JAPUJU010000293.1 GCA_027296025.1 bacterium | reverse complement strand
AAGACGCAACTATCACGACAATCAGTCCGACGTTTCGCGAGAAGTTTCTCGCGCTGATATCCGATCCGAACATCGCCTATCTGTTGATGCTGCTGGGTATTTTTGGAATTTTCTTCGAACTCCAGAACCCGGGCGCCATCTTCCCGGGCGCCATCGGCGGCATCGCAATTCTCATGGCCTTTTTCGCTTTGCAGCTTCTACCGGTAAACTATGCTGGACTTGCTCTCATTATTTTCGGCATCATCATGTTCCTGCTCGAGATCAAGATTACGTCGGGCGGTTTACTGACGGTTGGAGGGGCCGTTTCCATGCTTATTGGATCCATTATGTTTATCGACTCTGCTGTTCCGTTCATGCGCGTGTCCCTGTCCGTCATCATCCCGGCCGTCGTCTTTTCGGCGTTGTTCTTTCTGTTCGTCGTGGGCATTGGTTTGAAAGCACAAAAGAAAAAAGTGCAGACGGGAGATGAGGGAATCATCGGAGAAACCGGCGTGGCAAAAACGGACATTGGTGAAAGTGGCTCCGTGTTCGTTCACGGAGAACACTGGAATGCGTTCAGCCGCGACGCAATTCCGGAAGGCGCCAAGGTCGAGGTCGTGGCGGTCGACGGTCTCACCATCGAGGTCAGGGCCGTGGCAAAATTATAAGGAGGCAATTATGGGCATTCCGATAATCGTCCTGGTTTTTTTCGTTATCATGATTCTGGCGAGTGCGATTCGGGTGCTACGCGAGTATGAGCGCGCCGTCATCTTCAGACTCGGCCGGCTTGGGGGCGTGAAGGGTCCCGGGCTCATTATTCTCATCCCGATTATCGACCGGATGGTAAAGGTAAGCCTCCGTGTCATCGTGATGGATGTTGCCCCACAGGACGTCATCACGAAGGATAACGTCTCGATCAAGGTGAACGCGGTAGTGTACTTTCGCGTGCTGCATGCGGACCGCGCGATCGTTGAGGTGGAGGACTTCCTGTACGCCACAACTCAGCTTGCACAGACGACGCTGCGATCCGTCCTGGGACAGGTCGAGCTCGATCAACTGCTCGCGGAACGAGAAGAGATCAATCAGAACCTCCAGCGTATTATCGACGAGCAGACCGACTCGTGGGGTATCAAGGTCACGCTGGTCGAAATCAAGCACGTGGACCTGCCTGTCGAAATGCAGCGTGCCATTGCAAAGCAGGCGGAGGCCGAACGCGAGCGCCGCGCAAAGGTCATTCATGCGCTCGGCGAGCAGCAGGCAGCCCAGAAGCTCCTCGAGGCGGCGACTGTAATCAGCCAGAATCCGGTGACGATCCAACTGCGTTTCCTGCAGACCCTTACGGAGGTCGCGACCGAGAAGAATTCGACCCTGATCTTCCCGATCCCGATCGACATCGTGGAGACGCTGTCGAAAGCGCTACGGAAAGCAGGGCAATAAGTTACAGTTCCACATCGGCGGGCTGGTACAATATTTGCACGGTGCCTCCCTGCCATGAGTTCTCGAAAGGTCAGCAAAGTCATCGCTCACTTCCTCGATGGGAGCCTCATCAAGGGCACGTCTCCGAATTTTTCACCCACCCGCGCGAAGTTCGACCTCGAAGATGTGGATGGCGTCAAACATTCCATTCACATCAAAGAACTCAAGGCACTGTTTTTCGTCCGCAGTTTCGAAGGCCGGCTGGACCGTCACCCGCGCCAAGGATTTTTCGCCGACGAGACCGGGGGCAACAAGGTGATGATCGAGTTCTTCGATGGCGAGGTCCTCTTCGGCTATTCGGAAGACTACGTCCACCACCCAAATGGGTTCTTCATGACGCCCGGTGATCCCGACTCGAACAACGAGAGGGTTTTTGTGGTCCACTCATCGACCAAGCGCTCGAAGTTCAAACCCGCGTCCAATAAAAAGCGGAAGGCGAAGACCGGGGCGAAGCGCAAGAAGCGGCGCCAGCCCGCGTGATCACCACCCGAATACCGCTTGAAAGCCCCATCCCGATGCACTAGCCTTTGCTCATGAAACACTGGCTAAAATGGGCGCTACTCGCAGGAACCGTGCTCCTCGCCTCCTGCCAGGACATGGCGATCTACCATTACAATCGCGGACTGGACGCAATCGACGAGGGCGACAACCTCGCGGCCGTCAACCACTTCGAGAAGTCCCTCACCTATCGCGACGACGCGGATGCCCGCCTGAACCTCGGCGTCGCGTACTACACCACCAGCGACTACGAGAGGGCGCTCGAACAGTTCGAGATCGTGCTGAGAGTTTTCCCGGGGGACCCCGACCTGCACTACAACCTGGCACAGACATACGAGAAACTCGGAAGGAATCAGTCGGCGATGCGTGAGTACGACGTGGCGATCCGCCTGAAACGGGATTTTCACCAGGCGATGGTTGCGTACGGCAGGCTGCTGCTCGAAAGCGGTGGGTTGGACTCCGCGGAGGACATACTCGTTCGCGCGATGGCTACGAAACCGTCCTATTATCCGACATATATTTATCTGGGGTGGCTATACGCGAAGAAAGACAAACATCACCAGGCAACCCATTACCTTTACCGAGCGCTCAAGGCCGATCCGGGATCCGTCGAGGCGCGCCTGGGCCTCGGGTACACGTTTTTGAAACGCAAGTTGTACACCGAGAGTCTCAATGCTTATCAGAAGGTTTACGTATTGGAGCCGGAGAATGTGGAGGCGCTGCTCGGATTGGGGCTCACGAATAACGCGCTCGATCATCCCGATCAGGGCATCGAGTTCCTGGAGAAAGCGCTGGAGATTCAGCCCGAGTTCCCGGAGGCCTACAAGGGGCTCGGTGACGCCTACAAAAAGAAGAAGCAGTTCGTAGCGGCGATCGCCAACTATCGTCTAGCCATACAGCAACGACCGGGATATGTGGAGGCGTACACAAGCGTGGGAGCGCTCCTCGCGATGACCGGTCACTACGAAGAAGCCATGGAATCCTACGACCGGGCGCAGGTCGAAGCGCCAGACGATCCGTGGATCCTCTACTACGTCGGACAACTCTATATGGACATGAACGAGACCGAACGGGCCAAAAGGTATTTTCAGAAGTCGTTCGACCTGGCGCAGACGGACGCCGATCTTCGCGTTCTGCTGTCGAATTCACTGAAAGAAATTCGTGGAGAAAAATAGAACCCATCCAGGGCTTTCCTGATGAGTCCTAGTTCGATGTCACCGCGTAGAGCTCGTATCCGGCCAGACCGAGTCTCTTCCGTCGCTTGCCCACCTGCACGACGGTAAAGCCACCCGCATTGATCACGACGGCGTCGACAAACACATCTTTGTACAGCGGCTCGTCTGGAAAAGACTTCACATACTTTTCGACGTACGGATTCACAATAGCTATCTTCACCTGATAAATCCCCGCAGGCATTCCGACCCGCATTTCCACGGGTTTGAATTCGTTCTTGAGGACGGTTTCCGGACCTTTGTAGATGATTTTGTCAGTCGTCGTATCCACGCGCGAGAATACTTTCTTCCCGCTTATCGTTAACGACTGTTCGATCGCATTCTCCAGCTCGTGTCCTTCCCGGTCCTGATTGCGGTGCACGCTTATCTTGCTCGTGAGTTTCATCTTGCTGAAGCGTACAATCAGTGAGCCGGGCTCGGTACTCGTCGGGCCACCGAGCACCGGCGGGGGTGCCATCGGTTCGTCGGTGAATTCTATTCGCAGAACGTTATCCTTGTGAATTCTGAGTTCGCTGCCAAACGACGTCATGAAGTGAAGAGTGTCGCCTTCGAAACTGATCACTTTGCCCTTGATCATGGAACCGTCTTTGAGGTGCAGAATCTCGCCGTAGATGAACGTCGGAATCAAAACGATGAGGAGTATTGTCACGAATATTTTGAGCCGCACGAGATACCTGCCTGTATGGAATCGGATTCAGTGTGGGGTAACGATCACTTGAGCAGGATGGCTTTCCGCACGTCAACCGCCTGCCGCGTTTCAACCCTGACGAAATATACACCTGACGCCACATCCTGCCCACTATCATTTCTTCCGTCCCAGGATATTTGGTGAAATTGTGGCGGCGTCACGGAATCCATGAGGCCGCGTATCCGGGCCCCCCTCGAGTCGTACACGACGACACGGACCGGGCCCGCTACCCCGGTCTCGAAACTGATCGTTGTCCTGGGGTTAAATGGATTCGGGTAAACTTTTACGTTTAACGCGTCGGGTGTCGCGGCTGCGCTGAGCATATTGTCTTGGACGGTATCGGGGTAATTGAGTATCCAGTTGTCTGGGTCAAGAGCGACATCGACGACACGCCCCGGAAGGTAGAAGACGTACGTGTCGATCGTGCGAGCGTTCCGGACGACAACCGTTGTGTCGACCGTCGTGTCCGCCGATTCGATCGTGAACCGAAGGTCGACCGGCATGACGAAGACCCCTTCCCGCTGCATCTGATGAATCGTGATGTCGGCGCGGTAGTCGACACCGGACTGCTCCTGCGTCCAATAAAGATCGTACGATGGCCTTCCGGTCCCGTAGACCCATGACTGGAAGAAGGAGTCGAGCGATTCTCCGTGGTGGGCTTCGCATATCGCCTGAAAATCGGCCGTCGTGGCGTTCGCGTACGCGTGTGACGAAGAAGCGAAATCCCTGAGTGTCGCGAAGAAATTCGTATCGCCCATGATTCTCCGCAACATGTGCAGCACCCAGGCTCCTTTCCGATAGACCGTCAGCCCGAAGAGACTGTTCGGGTCGTACACGGGTCCCTGGAAGCCGGGGCGAAAGTTCAGGATCTTCATCCAGCGGTGGTACGCCTGTTCACCGGTCGCGGACCCTTCCCAGAGCGCCTCGCAGTACGTGGCGAACCCCTCGTTGAGCCACACGTCCCGCCAGTCCGACGGAGTGATCATGTCTCCCCACCACT
>JAPUJU010000292.1 GCA_027296025.1 bacterium | reverse complement strand
GGAGTATCTCCGTACCGAGTATACATACTCATCTCGCCGCGCCCGCGAACATTGGCTGTGATGAAGCCTTCGCGAGAGAGTTCCAGCGAGACGACCATGCGCCCGGCGGGATCCACGATCATTGACACGCCGGTATTCGCGCTTCGCAGCAGGTACAGTCGGTTTTCAACGGCGCGCAGGATCGTCATCTCGGTCTGTTGATACGGTCCGGGCGTTTCGCCAAACCATCCGTCGTTAGTGATATTAACCAGAAGGTCCGCGCCCTCTAGCGCAAAGCGACGTGCGAGGGCCGGGAAAATACCTTCAAAACAGATCAACGGCCCGAGGCTGCCTGCTGGAGATTCGATGGGCGCGACCGCCGGTCCCGGACTGAAATTCGCCTGTCCGAAGTCGAGCTTTTGAAGCCAGCGAAAACGCCACCCGTACGGAATCGATTCTCCGAAAGGAAGCAGGTGCATCTTGTCGTAACGAGCAAACCCGCCCGATGGATCGAACAAGCCTGAAGAGTTGAACACGTTCAGGGTGCGGTCCGGCCCCTCGTAGCGACCGTCGAGGAATCCAATGTAGATTCCGGTGTTGAGTTCGCGGGCCAGACTGGCGATCCGTTCCTGGTAGAGTGGGTTGTAGCGCAGGTAAAGCGGCACACACGTTTCTGGAAAAATAACGAGCTGCGGATCGAGCATGGCCGCCTCACGCGTCAGTCGTTCGATCAAGTTGAACGTCGAATCGGTAAACGACTTTTTCCATTTCAACTCCAGGTCCACGTTGGGTTGGATCATGGTTACGCGGGACCCACCCTCGACGGACTCGGGATACGCTTTCATGGCGCGGCTGCCGAGCACCGGATTCATCACAAAAACGAGCGCGCCGACAACGAAGAGCGTAATTCGCGTCCGCTGCGCTCTCGCAAGAACCGCGCTCGCCCACACGACATTGATCAGAACGACAAGCGCACCGAGCCCGTAGATACCGCTGACCGACGCGCTCTGGATTAGTTCTGGACGGGTACTGAGCGCGTACCCGATCAACCCCCAGGGAAAACCGAACTCGCTACCCGTCCGCAAAAGCTCTACGCACGCCCATAGTCCCGGCGCGACGACTATCGCGACGAGCGGGTTCCGACTGGTGATCATCGGCAGAACCAGAAAGAACACTCCCGGATAAACGGCCAGGTACAGAGCAATCAAGACGAGCGCGAGCGGCATGATCCACGGAACCGTGAGGCTCGACGCCGGGATGAGTTGAACGACCCAGTAGAGATGGGTGAGGAAGAACGCGACGCCGAACGCATAGCCCGTCTGAAAGTGGATCCGATACCGAAGGTCGGAACGCAGGACCACAAGGAAGACGGGAATCAGGGCGACAAAACATATCGGCCCGAGCGAGGCGGGCGGGAACGAAAGGGAGAGCAGAACGCCGGAGACGACCGCCGCGATCAGACGGCGAGGCGGCGGGAAGTACTTCTTGAGATCGAATCGCATCAGCCGAGCGTGACCTCTCGACCGGTCGATGCAGACTCGTACATTGCGTCGAGAATTTTCAGAACGCCCAATGCCTCCTTGCCGGTCGTTCGAGGGGATCGCCGTTTTTGTATGCACTCAACGAAGTGTTCGATTTCTTTCTTGTAGCTCTCTTTGTAGGTATTTCGCCGGCCATCCAGCGAAGGCGTTACGTTGACGAGCTGTCCGTGCATCGCTTTGTGAATCTTGAGAGGATGAAGATTCGCTGCGCCCTTGCTTCCGAAAACCTGAAAATACGTGTCGTCTCTCGCTTCGCGCAGGTTCCCGGTGACTTCGAGAATCAGACAGGCGCCACCGGTGAAGTTCACTATCGCACACGCGGACTCTTCGACTCCACCCTTTCCCACGCGTCCGAACACGTTGCATGTCACTCGAGTCGGTTTTTTCAATCCGGCAATCCACATTGCCAGGTCCATTTTTGGAATTCCCAGATCCAGCAGCACTCCCCCACCCGCCTTGCTCTCATCCGTGAACCACTGGCGCTCGCCCCAATCCTGAGCCGTCCGCCGCCAGCCCGCTTTGACGATTTGCACGTCGCCGAGCTCGCCCCGCTTGATGAACTTCTGCAGGATCTCCACGTCCTGTCGGAACCGATTGTTCATTGCGACCATCAGGATTTTCTTGCACTTGCTGGCCGTGTCGACCATGCGCCGGGCTTCGGTCGCGTTGCGAGCGAGCGGTTTTTCGCAGAGGACGTGGCATCCCGCGCGGAGCGCTGCGATCGCCATCGGGGCGTGGAGGTAATTCGGCGTACAGATATCGACGGCGTCGATATCTTCTTTCGCGAGCATGCGTGTCAGATCATCGTAGCTTTTCTCAAAACTGTACTGGCGGGCTAGATTTCGCCGCTTGACCGGATCCTCCTCGACGAGCGCGACAAGTGCGACGTCGGGATGGTTTCGGTAAACGGGAAGATGGGCGACCTGCGCAACGTTTCCGCCACCGATGACCGCGATTCTGACTGTTTTTCTTGGCACGGCGAACCGAGCTTATCCGAATTGCGTGAGATTGTAAATGTTCAACGCTTCCGGTCAGGTCACTCGTCTGGAGGGGGGGGCGGATCGATCCCGTAACGCTTGATTTTCTTGAGCAGCCCCTGCCGGGAGAGTCCGAGCTGCCGCGCTGCCCGCGATTTGTTCCAATTATTCTGTTCGAGCGATTTTCGCAGAAGGTTCTCTTCGAGGTAGCTGACTGCCCTGGGAAGTTTCGTCTGGTAAAGAACATCGATGTCGATCGGACCGTTGCCGGGGTCGCGGGTTACTCGACCGGAGAGCATCGACGGCTGAACCTCGCTCACCTTCGGATAAAATGCGAGAACGCGTTCGAGTTCGTTCTGGAGCTCGCGAATGTTCCCGGGCCAGCGGTATCGCATGAGGAGCTCGCGTGTTCTCTCTGCGAGCCGCGGCGTCGCAAGCCCACGCGTGACGAAGAAGTGATCGATAAAATCGAACATATCTTCAATGCGTTCCCGAAGCGACGCCACGTGGATCTCGACGACACTCAGCCGGTAGAAAAGATCCATCCGAAACGAAGCATCGGCGACCCGTTTCTCAAGGTTTGCGTTCGTCGCAGCGACAACCCGTAAGTCAACTCGTCGAACCGTTTCGGCACCCATACGACGTACCTGGCGGTCCTGGAGCACCCGTAACAGTTTCGCCTGAACGAACGGGGCGATTTCACTGATTTCGTCGAGAAAAAGCGTTCCGCCGTCCGCCTGTTCGAAGAGGCCGGCGTGCGACTGAACCGCCCCGGTGAATGAACCCCGTCCGTGACCAAACAGCTCACTCTCCAGAACCCCGGGACTGAGCGCCGCGCAGTTTACGGCGACAAACGGTCGCCCGCATCTTTCACTCAGTGCATGCAGATTCCTTGCGACGAGTTCTTTCCCCGAACCACTTTCGCCCGTCACCAACACCGTAACGTCACTCACTGCAACGCGTCGAATCACCTCGCGCAGTTCGGCCATGGCACGTGACGATCCGACTATCGGCGGATTCCAAGTGAGAGGTGGGGTTCTGGAGATGTCGGCCTTTCGCTCGTCCTCGTGGACGGTAAGTCGCGTAAGTCTTGTCAAACAGGTGCGGATCCGAAAATGAGGATAGAGAGGCAAAGCAACTTGGGTGCCACGCGATCGGTGGCAACT
>JAPUJU010000291.1 GCA_027296025.1 bacterium | reverse complement strand
GTGACCGGCATCTGGCGCTTTACGCTCGAGCAGTTCGCCGGCTACCTCGGCGGTGCTGTGATCGCGCTCGTGGTGGTCTACTTTGCCTGGGTTCTTTTGATGGGCAAGCTGGACTCACAGGAGAAGGGGCGCGTGGTTGTCATCTTCTTCCTTTTCATCGGAGCCGCCCTTTTCTGGTCCGGCTTCGAGCAGGCCGGCTCATCCATGAACCTGTTCGCCGAACGCCTGACGAATCGCGTGGTGTTCGGGTGGGAGGCTCCAGCCAGCTGGCTGCAGTCGATCAACCCGCTGTTCATCGTCATACTTGCGCCCGTGTTCGGCATGATCTGGTCCACACTCGGCACGCGGGCGCCGTCGATCGGGATGAAGTTTGCCTACGGACTCGTTCTTCTGGCAGCCGGTTTCTTCGTTCTGGCCTGGGGTGCGACGTACTCCGGCCAGGGCGGCCCCGGTGTGAGCCCGATGTGGCTGATCGTCACCTACTTTCTCCACACGGTCGGCGAGTTGTGCCTGAGCCCGGTCGGCTTGAGCAGTATCACGAAGCTCTCGCCGCACCGCTACGTGGGGCAGATGATGGGAATCTGGTTCATGGGTGCGGCACTGGGCAACCTGATCGCCGGTCTCGTCGGTGGTCAGTTTGAGTCGCTGCCGTTACCACAACTCTTCGTGTCGGTTGCGCTGGTTTCGGCCGGAGCAGGACTTTTCTTCGTTGTTCTGAGCAAGCCGATGAAGAAATGGGTCAGCGGCGCGACGTAGGTTGCGCACGCGCATCTTCCAACTCGACGGGGCCCTCTCTCGGGGCCCCGTTCTATTTGGCCACCCGTGGCCTCGCGGGCATTGCATTGCGGTCCGATCTCTAGTATTATTTGCACTACCCCACATGAATTCTTGCCGACCACCGCGTTTCAACATCACCCGGGAGACAAGCATATGAAACGGTGGGGTCTTGCTTTCGTAACCTTTCTCGGCATTCTTTTTACTCACACATTCTCGAGCGCTACGACCTGGTACATCAAGGTTGATGGCACCGGCGACCTGCCGACGATCCAGGCGGCCATTCAGGCGGCGAACACCGGCGATACGATTCTCGTCGGGCCGGGTACTTATACCTGGTCGAACCAGGGTACGGGAAACGAGTTCGGCATGCTGAGCCTCCCTCGGGGAACCAAGGAACAGGTGATCGTAAGCGAACGCGGGCCCGAGATGACGATCCTCGATGCGCAGTTTCAGAGTCGGATCATGTTTTTTCAGGGCGGGATTCCACTGACGATCGACGGCTTCACCTTTCGCAACGGCGTAGCGCCGATCAACGGTAGCTTCACAGGCGGCGCCTTTGCCGCTCACCTGTCGTCGCCGATAATGAGGAACTGTATTTTCCGAAACAATAGCGCACAGTCCGGAGGCGCCTACTGGTATGGCGGCCAGGGATCTCCACTTATCGAGGACTGCCTCTTCGAGAACAACTCCGCCGACGTCGGTGGCGCCGTCCGCCTGATCAACAGCAGCCTGTTAGTGACAATCACTAACTGCGTCTTTCGCAATAATATATCCACCCTGTCCGGGGGCGTCATTTACAACTACAATGTCCTGATGCACGTTGAATACTCCATCTTTTACCGCAACAACGGTTCGAACGGCGGTGCGATCAACATGACCGCGACGTACCCATCCACGGTCGACCACTGTACGTTCTATGGCAACACGGCCTTGTCGGGAAGCAGTATCTATGTTGAAGGCGGAGGCGACTTGACGGTTACGAACTCCATTCTTGCGGGCGGAGGGGGAGCGGCGGCGTTCAAGAGTCAATTCGGCATTCTGGTGTTCAGCTGCACGAACATCTTCGGCAACCAGGGAGGCGACTGGAGCGGCGCGATCGCCGGACAGAACGGCACGGACGGGAACTTCTCCGCCAATCCGCTTTTTTGTGACCAGGGAGGCGCGGACTTCACGCTCGACGTGTCATCGCCGTGCGCCCCGGAAAACCATCCGAACGGCGATGCGTGTGGGCTCATCGGCGCGCTCCCGATCGGGTGCGGATCGGTCCCGACGATCAGCAAAACGTGGGGCGGGGTGAAGGACCTCTTTTCCGAATAATCCCTTTGTCTGCATTGCACAGGTGGTATACTGACGGCGCTCACGAACCTTTCACCTCACAAAAGGACGCGTATGTCCGACATCATCAGCGCGGAAGTGCTTGCGGACCGCTACCTGGCTCTGAAAATCAACGCATTGGACATTGCTGCCGAAGCCGATCCTGGCCACCACATCATGGTCCGGTTCGAGGGCGGCGACCCGGTTGCACACGCGATCACGGACATCGACCGCGATGCCGGGACAATCACGTTCGTTACGCGTATGCGATCCAACGGGGATGAAGCGGCCACCCCGGAGACGATCGATGTCGAGGGGCCAATCGGAAGCCCCCCGCGCCTGGACCCGGCCAGCAAGGTCATTTTCATTGCCGAGGGTCTAGGCATCGCCGCCATCCTGCCGCGGCTTCGCCACTACCGGGACAACGGCTGCTACGTGATCGTGATCGCCGGATTCACGTCCAAAGAATCCGTGTACTGGCTCGACCGACTGGACGAACTCAGCGACGAGCTCTACGTCACGACGGAAGACGGAAGCTTTGGTGTGAAGGGCCCGATCCGACACGTCCTGCGATCGATATGCCAGCACGTGGCGGACATCGAGCGGGCGTTCATCATCGGTTCCGTCGACACAATGAAGGCGAACTCGACGGTGACACGAACTTTTGACATCCCCACCTATGTAGCACTCGGCGCAGCGTTGGAAGGGCGGCTGGCCGGAGAACCGGGCTGGGAAACCTCGGGAGCGACATTCGACTGGTCGGGAGTCGCCGACCTGAACGGGCACCAGGTCGACTACGACGGCCTCATGCAGATGCTCGGTAACCAAGCGACGAAATGAACAAAACCGGTCAACCCGCCGATCCCCCCCCGCCGGGCGTACCGATCCGAAAGTCCCCGATTACGAAATCCGAAGTTGTTGTGACCCTGGAGAACATGGGGCGCATCCTGGAGATCGTGGGCGCGAATCCATTCAAGATTCGCGCGCTCTTTAATGCAGCCCACGAGCTCGAAGCGATATCCGGCAACCTCGAACAGATGGTCGAGACAGGTGAGCTGCTCGACGTCCAGGGAATCGGCAAGTCGATCTTTGGTTACATCAAGGAGATGATCCAGCGCGGGACGTTCGAAGAGTACGAAAGGCTGAAAGAAGACGTACCGCCGGGACTTTTGCAGGTGATGCGCATTCCAGGTATGGGACCGAAGAAAGTAAAGGCAGTATACGAGGAACTCAATGTAAAAAGCGTGGACGACCTCGAGAAGGTGGCGAAGGCGGGACGTATTGCAGAACTTGAAGGCTTCGGAGAAAAAAGTCAGGGGAAAATACTCAAAGGCATCGACAGCTACCGCAGGTACAGCAAGCGTCACCTGCTGAGCACCGGTATCAAGGCGGCGCAGAGTGTGTCCGACGCTGTAGCATCGCACCCGGATGTTTTGCGCTTTCTCCTCGGCGGCAGCATTCGCCGTCACAAGGAGACGATCAAGGACATCGACATTCTTGCCAGTGCAAAAAAATCCAACGGCATCATGGAACTGTTCACGACGTTACCCGAGGTCGAATCGGTCATTGCCCATGGAGATACCAAGTCCAGCGTAACATTGAAGTCGGGCATCAACGCGGACCTTCGTGTCGTGAGTGACGCGGAATTCCCGTTTGCAGCGCTGTACTTTACGGGCAGTAAATCGCACAACACCGACATGCGCGCTCGGGCGAAGAAGATGGGGTACAAGCTGAACGAGTACGGGCTATTTCGCGACGAGAAGTCGACGCCGTGCAAGGACGAAGCGGCGGTGTTCAAGAAGCTCGGCCTCGATTACATTCCCCCCGAGCTCCGCGAAAGCATGGGCGAGATCGAAGCCGCCGAGCATCATGCGTTACCGAAGCTCATCAGCGAAGAGGACGTCAAAGGGATCCTTCACGTCCACACGACATACAGCGACGGCGGAGCAACCGTTGAAGAGATGGCGAAGGGCGCGAAGAAACTCGGCTTCGAGTATCTAGGTATTACCGACCACAGCAAGTCGGCCGCGTACGCAGGTGGGCTTTCCGTAGAGAAAGTTAAGGCACAGGCAGAAGAGATCGCCGCACTTAATAAATCGATGACAGGTTTTCGTATTTTTCACGGGATCGAATCGGACATCCTCGCCGATGGCTCGCTCGACTACGACGACGACACGCTTCGCACGTTCGACTTCGTCGTCGCTTCGGTGCACAGCATTTTCAACCTGTCCGAGGCGGAGATGACGGACCGTATTATCAGGGCGATCGAGAATCCGCACACGACGATTTTGGGCCACCCGACCGGGCGGCTTCTGCTACAGCGCGAAGGATACCGCCTGAACCTGAACGCGGTCATCGACGCGTGCGCCGAACGTGGCGTGGCGATCGAGATCAATGCACACCCCAGCCGTCTCGATATCGACTGGCGCTTTGCACGCGTTGCCAGATACAAAGGTGCGAAAATACTGATCGGCCCCGACGCCCACAGCGTCAAGGGTATGGCACATTACCGGTACGGCGTGGGCGTCACCCGCAAGGGATGGCTGACGGCCGACGACGTGATCAACACGTTCGATACAAAGCAGATGGAAGCATTTTTCGGGTCGCGCGCAAAGGTCACCTGATGCCGAAGAAAACAGCAACGAAGAAAAAGGCGACACGGAAGACGAAATCGGGCACTGCAAAAAAACGACCCAGAGCTCCCGCCACAAAACCGCCGGCGCGCTTTCGCGGAATGGATGTAACTACGCGGGCAGTCGCGATGTTCGATACCTTGACGCGCGAGTATCCGGACGCGCATTGCATGCTGGATTTTACGAACGCATTCGAACTGCTGATCGCGACGATTCTCGCCGCGCAATGCACGGACGTCATGGTGAACCGTGTTACGCCGGATCTGTTTCGGCGCTACCCGAGGGCCCCTGCGTTCTTGAAGGCCACCGACGAGAAAATTCAGGAGATGATTTTCAAGACGGGGTTCTACCGGCAGAAAACAAAGAGCATTAAGAAGTGTTGCCGGGCGCTCGTCGATGAACACGACGGCGAGGTACCATCCGCGATGGAGGATCTTGTGGCCCTTGCCGGCGTCGGGCGTAAGACGGCGAACTGTGTGCGCGGAAATGTCTTCAACCTGCCCGGCATCGTCGTGGACACCCACGTGAAGCGACTCGCGTACAGAATGGGGTTCACCGTCGAAACGAATCCCGACAAGATCGAACGCGATCTCAATGCCATCGTTCCTGAGAAGGAATGGACGCACGTCTCGCACCTGCTCGCCGACCACGGACGCGCCGTTTGTGACGCGCGGCGACCCCTTTGTGAGACATGCCCCGTTGAACATCTGTGCCCGAAGTATCTCGACTGACACCTTTTAAGGTGAAACCCCGATGAGCCGTAAACAATTGTGGATTTCTCTCGCCGCCGTCACCGCTGCGATTTTCGTGATCGTATTTGTTTTGCGCCGGGGGAGCGGTCCCGTAGATTCGATTGAGCTCGCAGCTCCTCCCACGTCGCCCTCACGTCTCGACACGGAAGCATTCGTTACCTGGCAGGATTACACGACTCGGATGAGCGATGAACCAAAGAGATCGCGGGTCGTTTTTGTCGGCGTCGACGGCGCTGCGTGGAACGTGATCGATCCGCTGATCGATGCGGGTGATCTGCCGGCGTTTGCCCGGCTCAGGCAAACAGGCAGTACAGGTATTCTCCGGTCGGTGCAGTGTTACGTATCGCCGCCATCGTGGGCGGCCATGATGACGGGTTACCTTCCCGAGGACACCGGGATCCATACGTTCGGACACTGGGACCGTGCGAAGAACAAGTTTCTGCCGCTGGCCTCCACGGACATCCTCGTCCCGTCCGTGTGGGATGTCGCTACCGCCGCGAGCAGCCGCTCGGCTGTTGTCAATGTGCCCTTGACGTATCCCGTGCGCGAGGTCAACGGCATCATGGTATCGGGCCTCCTGACACCGATACAACTCAAGGACCGGTGGGGCGCCATGCTGACGTTCGATCGGGTTGGTGCAGATTCGGATTCGAAAAAACTACCGCGTTCGTACTCGCCCGTTCTCAGATCGGTGTTCAATCAGGATGCCAATCAACTCGATTTCTATCTCTACGATACGTTCGACGACCGTACGACCAACTATGACCGGGTGCGCCTCGATATACGCTCAGGGGCACCGGGGTCCGAAGAGGCGGTCACCCACTTTTTCGTGCTCACGGAATTTTCGTCGTGGATCCAGATTTACCACGCAACTGGTGAAAAGACGGAAAAGGCCTGGTGCAAAATGCGCGTCATACCCACAGAGGAACCGAACCGGTTCATCGTCAACTTTTCCCGCACGCTGTTTGCAGCCGGAGACTCGGACATCGAGTTTACGGCGCCGGCATCGATCGCAACAGAATTGAAAAGAGAGTTCGGCTATTACTTTCCGTCCAAATTCGTGGACCGGCGGATCGTTCCGTCGGCTACTGAGGATGCCGTCCGATTCGCAACATATTTTCGGGAATATGACGAGTGGGATTTGTTTTTCTATGTGTTCACGCAGACCGACAACATTCAGCATCTCGAAGGCGCATCGTCGCGCGCGCGAATGGTGTATCGCACGATCGATCGCTTTCTCGGCGAGGTCATGGACGACCTTCCGGAGAATACAACGTTGATCGTGGCCTCGGATCACGGTTTTAAACGCTACGAGTCCGGAATCGATCTCAACAAGTTTCTCGCTGCAAAGGGACTGCTGCAATACCGGGGAGAGAACGACATTGATTTCGAACAGTCGCTCGTCTTTCACAACCTCTGGTGCCTATACTTCAATCGAAAACTGCTGACGCGCGAGGCGCTGGATGAGCGGGGGATTCCTGTGCCTCGGGGCAGCAGCCCGGCCGAGACTCTCGAGCACCATCTTCGGAAGATGTGCGCGTTGATCACGGATGGGAACGGCCGCGGCTTTCCCGTCGAGCTTCACGAAGTCCCGGAAGAAGCCGCGGGATTTGCTCCGGACATGGTCGTCAAAGGCACATACAGCACCTATCTCGTCGAGTTCTGGAACATTCAACGTCCACGGGAGACGATTGTCCGGGAGCTCGGCCCTGACGAGAGCTGGAATCACACGCGCGAGGGAATCTACGCAGTATGGGGAAACGCGATACGTCGCGGCATTAATGCAGGAACGTATGACGTTCAGGACATTGCTCCGACGATCCTCTACCTCGCCGGACTGCCCCAGGCCGCCGGTATGGCGGGACGGGTGATGGAAGGTATTCTGACACCGGCGTTCGCAGAGCATCCGCGGCGCGTCGTCGGTAACTATCTCGCCATCGGTCACCAGACCGCCGTGACAGACGAAGAAAGAGAATCCATAGAGAAAAACCTGAGGAGTCTTGGCTATATCCGCTAGCCTTACTCGACTCGCGGGCGCACGCCGACGAGGTAGACGTCGTACGTCAGTGTGGAGTTGGGCGGGATACGCTTTCCGAATCCCTCGTCCCCATAAGCAAGGTAGGGTGGGATAATCAGCTTTCTGCGCGCGCCGACTTTCATCATCAGCAATCCTTCGAGAAACCCGTCGATCAAGCGGCCCGGCTTCAACTCGAACTCGATCGGAACCAGGCGGTAGTGTGTTGTGTCGAAGACCTTGCCGTTGTCGAGAAAACCAGAATAGTGGACAATAACAGCGTCGCCGAGTTTCGGTTGCTCGCCTTCGCCCTCATCGTATTCGATGAACTGCAGTCCGTTCTCCAGCGTAACCAGCTTCTGCCCTTCGTCGCTCCACAACTCGGGGGGCGGCGGTGCCGCTTCGTAATCAACGAGCTCGACCTCGAACTTCACCCATGTGTTCGGAGGCACTACGCCGGGACGGCCTTCTTTGCCGAAAGCGAGCTCAGGCGGCATGACGAGCACCCGCTGTCCGCCCTTTCTCATGGAAGCAACGCCCTCGTTGAGTCCGGGTAACACATCGTCCTCCCCGATCCGGAACTTGAATGGATCCGCGTGGTTGTCGGTCGAGTCGAACTTCTTTCCGGTGTCCATGTACCACGCGTTGTAACGCACTTGAACGATGTCGCCGTTCTTCGGCGGAGCCCCCTCGCCCCGCGAAAGCTCGGTGACCTGAAGCCCGGACTGCGTCGTCCAGGACGGCAGCGGCTCCGCGCACCCGGCGATGGAGGCGAGAGCCACCACATATATCAGTTTCGTTTTCATGATCGG
>JAPUJU010000290.1 GCA_027296025.1 bacterium | reverse complement strand
GAAAATTCATGCGGTTATTGACCCGCCACGCTTCCAATATCTCGTCGGACATGGGACGCCTTCGTGGTTTTGTGAAAGGCGGGCGATACGTTAACGCCCGTGATGGTAGCACGCACAAAAAACTCCGCCACATGAATCGTCGAGGAGCTCGAAAGTGGTACGTTGATACGGTTACTCCTTTGCGAGTTCCTCGTCAATGGATGCAAGCAGCTTCACGATGGCACCCTCCGCCGTGAAGACGGCGCCGGCTGCTCTTCGAATCGATTCTCTGGACACCGACTGGATGCGCTCACGCACGCTGTCCACGCGCTGGAATCCGAAACCGAGGGCTTCATAAATACCGTACTCAGTCGCCTGGGAAAGATTGCGTTGCATGCTCATGGTCTGCGTACCGATCAGCCACTCCTTCGCCCGGCTGAGCTCGGTATTGGTAACATCCTCTCTCGTGACACGGTCGAGCTCGGTGAGAATCACATCGATCGCCTCATCGATCCCTTCGGCGCCAGGGTTAGAGTACGCGTAGAAAATCGATCCATCTTTCAGCGGCATGTAGTTCGAGCCGGCCATGTAGCCCAGCGAGCGTTTGTCACGTAATTCGACGAACAAACGCCCGCCCAGTCCCGTCATGATTCCGTTCAACACGGTGAGACTCAGAGACTCATCGGTCATCATCGGCGGTGCGAGGTAGCCGACCAGGCCCACAGCCTGCTTCAGATTCTTCCTGCGAAGTTCAACGAGTCCGGGTGTCGCTGTCTTGTCCGGCGCAGGAATTTCCTGAACCGGTGTCGGGCCGGATTCCATGTCACCAGCGATATCCTGCGCGATCTCACGCGCACGCTCTTCGGCAATGTCCCCGACGAAAACCATCACCATATTCTCCGGAACGAGCACGCGGCTGTGCCAGTCTAGGCAATCCTGGTTCGTCAACCCGGCGAGATTCGATTCATCCTGGCGGTACGGATGAGCGTACGGATGCCGGCCGTAGACCTTATCGAACAACGCGTCGATGCTATAGTGCACGGGGTGGTCATGCCGTTTGACAAGTTCTTTCAGCAGCTTGCTCTTTTCCTGTTCGACCCGGTCACCGTCGTAGCCAGGCTCGCGAATAACGTCTCTATAAACGGGCAGTGCGGCATCGAGGTGTTCCGTGAGCATGTTGATGTACGCTCCGGTCACGTCGAAACTCGAGAAGCTCTCGATCGATCCCCCCAACCCCTCGATCGTCCCGATCACGTCTTCCGCCGAGTATTTCTTGGTGCCTTTGAGCTGGGCGCGCGTCGCAAGTGTCGCGAGCCCTGACTTGTTCGTCGTTTCGAGCCGAGTACCGCCCTGAAAAAGTGTAAGGACAGAGACGACCGGAACCGACGGGCGGTGTTTGACAAGCACGCGAAGGCCGTTGTCCAGGGTCGAGAGCCGCATTACGGGCTTTTCGCCACCCGTGGTTTTTCGCGCCGAACGACCCGTGGTCACGTTGATTGAAGCGCGATCGACCGGCACCTGAACGTCGATGGCATTCTCATCGGCCGGAAGAATCACGCTCAGCGCGGCCCGAACGTCTTCGAGAACGGGATCCTTGACGGCCGCATCCTCCGGCAGGTACGACACTATCGTACAGTTGCTGACGCAGAAATACTTTCCCGCGACGTACATGACTTCTTCCGGGGTAACACGACGAATCGCTTCCCGGTGACGCTCGGCGAGCTCATAGTCACCGAGAAGCTGGTAGTAACCGAGGTTCGAGGCCTGACCCTCAACTGTTTCGAGGCTGGAGTACATCGACTTTTCCATCTGCCGACGCGCTTTCAGGAGCTCGGCCTCTTCGACCGGCTCGTCCTGAAAGCGCGCGAGTTCACTGAAAATGACGTCGCGTGCACGCTCCCACTTGTCCGCCTCCATGGAGGCAAAAAACATAAAGTACCCCGGCCACTTCTCAGCCAGCAGTTCTGCACCGACAGTTGTGGCCAGGCGCTCCTCCTCGATGACGCGCCGGTAGAGACGGGAACTCCTTCCGGAACTGAGCAACGTCGCGAGCATCTCGAGAGCGGGGTAGTCGTCATCGATAATGCTTGGCACATGAAAGCCGGCCCCCACATACGCGTGGTCGATCGACCCACGAAATGTTTTGAATCGAAACTCTTCCTGCTTCGGTTCCGCGGGTGAATCGAGGACTGTCGTTTCGCGGTTCTCCCAACCGCCGTAGATCTTCTCGATGTCTTTCATCGCATCGTCGAATTTCACGTCGCCGACGACGACAAGGGTTGCGTTCTCCGGCCGATAGTGCTGATCATAGAATTCAACCAGTTGGTCGCGCGTAAACTCCCGCACGATTTTCTCGTAGCCGGCAATCGGCCGGCGGTAGTTGTGAACCTTGTAGCCCAGCTCCATCGTACGATAAAACGTGTATGAGTCCGGTGTGTCGTCGTACATGCGGGCCTCGTCGATGACGACGAGCCGTTCTTTTTGAAATTCTTCGGGCAAGAAGGTCGAATTCATCATGGCATCCGCTTGAATGTCGAGTGCCAGTGAGAACGCTTTCGAAGGAAGGACGATGTAATACATCGTGTAAGAGTAGCTGGTTGCGGCGTTGAGGTTACCGCCCGCGGATTTTACGATGTTGGCAATCTCGCCGACGCCGTGACGCTCCGTGCCCTTGAATACCATGTGCTCCTGGAAGTGCGCAAGGCCGTTCGCCTCTTCGGTCTCATTGACCGACCCGACGCCGAACCACACGTTAACGGCCACAACCGGGCTCGAGTGATCCTCTTTGACCAGAACCGTAAGCCCGTTTGAAAGTGTTCTCTTGATAACCCCTGAGTCGCTCGGTTTTATCATTGTTACCCGCCGTTTCAATTGCGTCGCGCTGCCATCCTTGCCATGCAAATACTATGACCTCTCCACACCACCGACAAGAGGTATCGCGAAAGTGCTCCGGCCCGCCGTCGGGCTGCTAACCGAGCCGTCTGGCGGTGCGCGAACGCAACTCTGCAGGAGCGAACAAGGATCCGCAGCGAAACGGCTAGCCGACGGGCGCCGAGCAAGTGTAATTCTGCAGGAGCGAGCGAGGATCCGCCGCGAAGCAGCAGTATAAAGCGAGAGCAGGCCCGTCGGCGCTGCGTGAGCTGAAAAAACGAGGAGGGCTCTACGAAGAGCCCTCTCACACCGAACCGCACCCATTTTTCTCAGGATAGTGGCCCACCCCTCGGGCGGGCATCGGCAACCTAAGTTGCCCGCTGCGAACTGGATTAGTCGTCCACTATCATCTCAGACACCGTGGAGTCGATCCAATGATGCCTCCTCACAACGGTCTGCGGCTCCTCCCGATGCCGCTCGCCACCCGAGCCCTCCCCGATCGAGATGAAAAACAAACGGGGACCACAACCTCACATCACATCCCTCTCGTTTCCCGTTCGCAACATCTCTTTGTCGACCCATCGTTATGGCAAGACCAGTGCCATTTCCCGGCGGGCCCCGGAAACGTATTTGCGTGGGGCCAACTCATTGCCCGGAGGTTTTTTAGTGTATCTCACCGAAGTGGCCATGAGCTGTTGCGTTCAGAGCTGTGGTGTCTACGCCGTTGGCAGATAACTTGGGTGGGGTGCAATCGAATCGACGGGGGTCGTTTGAATCGAAAGAGTTAGGGAAAGCGTGCCGCTGACAACGACGTTTACGTGTCGGACGTCGTCTCGACCGGTTCGTCCTTCTCCCTGCTGCGTGGCCGGAAGCCGTCCTTTTCGATGAGCGCGATAAACGAGTCGGCAACTTCGGGATCGAACTGGGTGCCGGAGTAGGTGTGCAGCTCGGCCTTGGCTTCTTTCCATGTGAGCGCCTTCCGGTAGGACCGGTCCGTTGTCATGGCATCAAAACTGTCTGCGACCGAAATAATGCGGGCGCCCAGGGGAATGTCGTCTCCTTCGAGGCCGTCCGGATACCCGGAGCCGTCCCACTTCTCGTGATGATGCTTCACGTGCGCGATAGCCCCGCTGAGGAACTCCATGTTTTCGATGATGGCCGCACCCACTTCCGGATGCTTCTTGAGAACTTCCCACTCCTCTTTATCGAGGGTCCCGGGTTTGTTGAGGATGCGCTCGTAGATGATGAGCTTTCCGATGTCGTGAAGGACCGCGCCGAACGCTATGTCACGAATGTCGTCCTTCGAGAGTTCCATGCGCTAGCCGAGGGCAATCGAGTAGTCGGCGACTCGCTCCGTATGCCCCTTGGTGTACGGGTCCTTGGCCTCGATGAGGGAAACGAGCGCCTTGACCGTGGACAGGTACGTGTTCTGCAGTTCGTGAAAGAGTCGGGAGTTGTCGATCCCGATTCCCGCCGAGTTACAGATCGCCTGGAGCATGTCGCGCTCGAACACAGTGTATTCCCGGCCACTGATTTTTGGGCCCGTGAACACGATACCGGCAAGTTGTTGCTTCACGATGATGGGCGTCACATACTCGAAGATCGCCAGGCGGACGTCGGGCAACCGGTTGATGAGCTGTTTTCCGCGCCGGCGTACGAGTTTTTGTGGCCGCGTCTGCATAGCGAGCCATTTTGTGAAGCGGCTCGTGACCGACATCGTCAGATCTGAAATACGCTTTTTGTCAAAGCCCTTGAGTCCACGCAGCGTGAACTTCTTGCTCTTCCGATCCAAAACGAACACCGCCATGCTCGAGAGCTGCAGCTCGCCGACCAGCGTCAGGGCAAACCGGTTAATCAACTCGTCGAGATCGAGCCGACGGTTCAGGTCCTGCGTGACGGTAAAGAGCGTTTTCATTGAAAGCAGTTGCCGCTTGAGGTCACGGTTGACCTGAGCGACGTTCTCCTTGCCTTCCGTGACTTCTGACTCGAGCTCTTCCTGCTTCTCTTCGAGGACGCGCGTACGGTTTCGCACGAGCAACACGCGGCGGACCTTCGCGATCAATTCGCGGAGCGAAAATGGCTTTACAATAAAGTCTTCGGCGCCACCGTCGAGGGTGCTGATACGCGTGTCGATGTCCGAGCTGGCGGAGAGGAACAACACGGGGACGTTCATTCCGCCCTCGATCGACCGGATCTTCTGCCACACATGACGTCCGTCCATATCAGGGAGCGCGATGTCGAGAATCACCAGGTCGGGCATGTACCGCTCGTAGTACTCGAGCGCCTGCTGACCGTCGGATGCCACATGGACGAGATGGCCTTCGTCGGCAAGTGTGTGCCTCAGAATATCCTGTATTTTCATGTCGTCATCGACGACGAGGATCTTTCCGTACAACGTAGCCCCCTTAGAGGCGGAAGATTTCACTGCCAGAGTACTCAGCTTTCTCACCCGTCCGAATCTCTTCTTCGACGATCGCCACAAAGCTGAGGATGACGTCCGGATCATAGCGATTTCCAAAGTTCTCTCTGAGACTGTCGAGAGCCGCCTCGCGACCGAGCGCCGGCCGCGTCGGACGGTCCTGCAACATCGCCGCGTAGCTCTCGACCACGGATACAATGCGTGCACCCATGGGAATGTTACGGCCCTGGAGACGTTCCGGGTAGCCCTCGCCATTGAATCGCTCGTGGTGGTACATCACGATCTCCTGCGTGCTGTGAGAAAACTTCATTTTGTTGAGCATCTCGGCGCCTTCGATAGGATGACGCTTGATGACCTCCCACTCTTCCTTCTGCAGTTCGCGGGGACTTCTGACGATCAGGTCACTGACTTTGATCATGCCGATATCCCGAAGGACGGTTCCGTACATCAGGTCACGCATGTGTTCCTCCGGGTAATGGAGCTCGGTTGCGAGCGCATGCGTGTACCGCATGATCAAATCCGTGGTACCACGGGAGACAGTGTTCTCTTCGATCATTGAAATGAGTGTATGGACGAGACCCAGTGTACGCTCCGTTTCCTCTTCGAAACGGCATGTGTTCGCGTAGGCAACGGCCGCCTGATTGATGAGCATGGCCAGAAATTCCATCGCTTCCGGGTCCAGCTCTTTCCGGATTGGTTTGCCGAGCAGAAGGATGCCACGGAGGACTTCGTGAACCACGACAGGAGCGGCGTATTTCATGTCCCATTTCGAGAGGCGGGTGCGTGTCTGCTCGCTGATGGGCGCCTTGTCCATCGGCATGACCTCAAGCGTCCTGGTCCACGGTTCGAATTCGACATCCTCGACGTCGATGATCAGCGCCTTCGGGTCCGCCGTCTCGAACCCTTTCCAGCAGATCGGATCGAACTGGCCGTCGTTTCTTTCCAGAAACACTGCCGTCTCAACACCGACCTGGGCAATAACTGTCAGGAGAAACGCGTCGAGCAAATAGGCCTTATCGCGGATTCGGTTCAGGTCCGACTTCAACGAAAGAAGCGCCCGGTACTGCACCAGCTTCTGCCGCAGGGCGTGGTCGTCCTCGTCTTTGCCGGTCTTTGCCTCCGTCGCCTTCGCTATGTTTGCTTTGTCGGTCTTGTCGGATGCATCGTCATTCTTCTCCGGCACGTTATCCGCCTTCGCTGCCGATCCACCGGCGGGTTCCGGCGCCTGCTCGATACGTTCGACTGCAATCGCCAGGTCGGAGCAAAAACTGATGTCACCGTCGCCTTTTCCTTTCAGAAAGTTTCGGACGGTAGAGGAGGCCCCAGCGATGCAGAGCAGCAGCTTTCCGGAAGAAGCTTCCGAACAGAGGATCTTGGCGCATCCACCACCCAACGAGGTCAACGCCGAAAAGTCAAAAATGAGCTTCGAGACGCCTTTTTTCGCGCACTCAGTGAAGAACTTCACAAGAACTTCGTTCTCGTGAAAACCAAGCGTGCCGCTTATCTTGAAAATGGTTACGTCAGTTTCAGGAGATGAAACCTTTTCAACGAGTGTTTTGGGCATCTACACTCCAACGTTGCTGAAACAAACAGGGAAAAACTGGAGGGACGGCCTCTGGAGAGAGCCCTTCAAGGAATCATAGGCGCCTCCACACGCAGCGGTCTTACACGTCTTCGTGGGACAGCCAACGATCCAATACACTCTTGAGGAATCTCCACTCGCTGCCGACTTTTTTCGCCGGGATTTTACGCTCTTTGGCAAGTCGGCATACGGTCTTGACGTGCATCTTCAGGTACTCCGCCGCCTCGACCGATGTCATGACGACGTCCGTATCTTCGCTGCCGCCGATCACAATGTTGGAATATTCCGGGTCTCTCCATTTACTCATTTTCGTTCCATCCT
>JAPUJU010000029.1 GCA_027296025.1 bacterium | reverse complement strand
ACAGTAGCTTCACGACGACGCAGTACGTCGATACGTTCGCATCGCAGGGCCAGCCGGACATCGCCTACGAGATCACCCGCTCGGATTTGCCGGCCGAGGGAGGCATTCCTAATTTGCTGATGGCCATTTCGGTGCGTGTGTGGTCCGATGACAACAACAATCTGGTTCTCGACGCGAACGAGGCGAAGGTCGACCTTCACACCAAAATGGCCCGGAGCGTTGAATCTTGATGTCGTTCACCGTAGCCGACAATCTGCATCGGCGGTTCAAATCTGATGCGCAGAGCGCGCGCTCACGGAATTCGCAACGGCATTCAGTGGATGGATCGATGCGAGTTCGGCACACCGCAGCGACGCGCCGGGCGATGACCCTGTTGGAAGTGCTCCTCGCATCGACCCTGATGTCGGTTGTTTCCATCTCGGGAGCGCTGGCACTGCGAACGTCGTGGCAGGCACGGGAGATCCAGGATTTGCGCTCGGACCGCCTGCAGCATCTGAGCGGGGTGTTGTCACACATCACTCGGAATCTGCGCAAGTCCCGTGGCATTGTGGAAGTCAGCGACGCAACCGATTCGTCGGGGTACTTGGCGATCACGCTGCCCGACGACAGCGTTGTCAAATGGGAACACGGTAATGCCGACCTCGAAGTTCGTTACGGGCCCGATCCCCCAACCGATCTGCTGGGTATGGGCATAGACTCCCTGACGTTTGAGTGCTTCGAGATTGACGGTGTAACCCCCACGACCGTGCCTGCCGATATCCGGATGATTCGAACGGCGGCATCCGTCACGATTCCGGTGCAGGGCGCTCCCTTCGCATTGACCTCGACCGTCTGGCTCCGAATACAGAAGGACGATCTGGCACCCAAATACATCGATTTCTACGCGACCTTGAGTTCCACCGCGCCCGGTTGGGCCGACCATACGAACCTCCGTGAACCACCGGACGGGCTGGTGAGTAGGGGATCCGAGGGAGGCCATGTGGAGGCATTCGGCTTCGATACCACCGGACACACGGGTAGCGTGGGAACTGTACTGATAGGGCTCTACCTGAGAACCACCGGCCTGATGGGCGCCGACATTCTGGATGTTCAGACTCATCGCTCCGGACCGCCGGGACCAGTCCATTCTTTCGGGCAGCATTCGTTGTTGCGCTATGAAAACAATCCGGATTGGTTCTGGGTGGACGTCACCGACGATTTTGCCGGCTGGACCTTCGAAGATCTCGCCGACGCTCACGTAGAGCTCGACAACAGGGACGTGGGGCCGGGAGGCGCGACAATCAATGTGGATTCAGTCAAAGTCCGAACGTTCGAAGCCGCGCCCATTACCCAGACCTTCTGGCTGACGGCGGAAGGAACCTGGAATAGTGAGTGGCGCGACCGATGGCGTGCCTTGGGCGCGCCAGACGGCCAGCATGCCCGATCCCGCCTCACGTTCAATAACGACGTCGACCGCCAGGCGTATTTCCACACCGGTTCATGGCAGGATGCCGGAACGATCGTTCGCGTCCGCCTTCAGATGGTCAATTTTTTTCTCGACGCGCCGTTCGTCGACGATCAGTTTCAAGTTCGGTTTCCCTTGCCGACGGAGTCCTCGGAACCCAATGACACTCCGGTTCCGAACACGGCCTACAGTATTCCGTTGTCGGTATTGAACGCGCACGTAGGCGTTGCGAATCAGGGGACGGTGATTGAAGACTTTACGTATCTCCAGGACTGGACCTGGCCTGATCTCAATTCACGTTACGTCCGGTTATACGGGACTGCGGTTGGCACTCCCGATGGAGGGGACATCAAGGTGGACGCCGTGGGTGTCGAAGTACGATATGTGCCGCCCACGCAGGCGGCCGTCGTCCTCTGGGAGGAACTGTAGCAACCGTGAGAATCACCGCGTGCAGACACCGGTCGCATGTACCGAGAGCGAAGGACCGGCTTCGCGCCAGAGGTGCGGCGCTGCTGGTTTGTCTCTTCACTATGGTCATCGTTTCATCGCTCGTCGTTCTCGCTCTCGACTCTGAGACAACCGAAATGGCAATAACGCGGAATACACTAAGTTACGCGCGGGCGCTCTATTCCGCCGACGCGGGAATTCAGCACGCGCTGGCCGAGCTCCGTGCGGACCGGACCTGGCGGACCGGGTTCCCATCCCCAGGCGTGGAGTTTCCGCCGGCGTCTGGCTCTTCGTACGTCGTCACCGTCGCCGACGGTACGGATGGAGAAGTGATTGTGACCTCCACCGGCACCGTTGGTGGCCTGTCGAAAACGCTGCGGGCAACCGTCGCAATGCCGCCATAGGGGGATTCTAGAGCGCTTTCGATCATCGTGTAGCGTCCAGGTTGCAACATCCTCAAGGAAGAATCGACTCCGAAACGCTACAACAGGATAGAACTTGTTCTAACAAACGGATGAGTGGGTCGGCCTGTGCCGACCTGCTCAGACATTCATGGCAAGCGTAAGAACCAAAGACTGTTTTGCGGGCTTCGAATTGTCACACGATCGAATTCGCGTGGCGGCGATCACCGCAGGCTCTCGCGCCGAACCGACCGCGCATCAACTGCTCCGTGTCGATGAGATTCTCTTTCCCGACGCCGACGCTCTGTCACCAAACAACCTGCCGTCCGTGTCGGCATTGACACCGTTGTTGAAGACAGCGCTGGCGCGCCTCGGAGTAGCTGGCGGACAAGCCGCGATCACGCTC
>JAPUJU010000289.1 GCA_027296025.1 bacterium | reverse complement strand
TGCCCCACGAGAAACTTGAGCAGCTTCGGTTCGCCTCCCAGGTAACGCTCGACTTCCTCCGGATGGTCGCCGAGCACCTTTGCGACCGCGGAATCGAGTACCCCAGTGTCGCGGATCTGTTCGAGGCCCTTACTGGCGATGATCTTTGTTGCGTCTGCCCCGGACTCCGCCATCTCTTTGAACACTTCTTTGGCCGTGGGCGTGTTAATGCGCCCACCCTTCAGTTCTTTGATAAGCGCGCAGAGCTGAGTGGGCGTCACACGAAAATCCTTAATCTGGACTTTCCGCTCCTTCAGTTCCCGCAGTACTTCTCCCATGACCCAATTGCTCGCCGTTTTTGCATCCTTGAGTTCGGCGGCTGTCGTCTCGAAGTAGTCGGCGACGTCTTTCGACGCGGTGAGCACGCGCGCGTCATACGCCGGCAGGTTCATCTCTTCGACGAATCGCGTTTCGCGTCGGCCGGGTAATTCCGGGAGCGATCTTCGAACCTTTTCGATCAGATCGTCCTGAACATCGAGGACAATCAGATCGGGTTCGGGAAAATACCGGTAGTCGTGCGCACCTTCCTTGGACCGCATGAGTCGCGCTTCGTTCCTGACCGAATCCCAGAGGAGCGTCTCGTGCTCAACGGTTCCGCCGTCGCGTAACACCTTCTCCTGCCGTCCGATCTCGAACTCGAGCGCCTGCTCGGCCGCGCGGAAGGAGTTCAGGTTCTTTACCTCAGTCTTCGTCCCAAAGGGCCCGGTGCCCTTCACCCGGAGCGATATATTCACATCGGCTCGAAGACTTCCTTCTTCCATGTTTCCGTCGCAGATCTCCAGGTACTGGAGGATCGATCGTAGTTTCTGCAGGTACTCCGATGCTTCCTTCGGAGTTCTGATGTCCGGCTCGCTCACGATTTCGATCAGCGGCACGCCGACGCGGTTCATATCGATGTAACTGAACCCATCCCCCTCGTCGTGCAGGAGCTTGCCGGCGTCTTCCTCCAGATGAATGCGCGTGATACCGATGTGCCGCTCGTTCTCGAGAACGACGACGCCGTCCTGGCAGAGCGGCAATTCGAACTGTGAGATCTGATAGTTCTTCGGACAGTCCGGATAGAAGTAATTCTTTCGTGCAAAGACACTGCGCGCGGCAACCTTCGAGTTCGTCGCCAGGCCCATCTTGACCGCAGCCTGCACGGCGGCTTCATTCGCGACGGGCAACGCACCGGGCAAACCCAGACAGACTGGACAAACCTGTGTGTTGGGTTCGGCTCCGTACTTCGCCGAGCACGAGCAGAACATCTTGCTCTTTGTGAGCAACTGAGCGTGAACTTCCAGACCGATGACCGGTTCGTACTCAGGCAAACGCTTTCTCCTTGAAATCGACGATTCGCTCGACCCCGCGCGCACCCTGCAGCACAACCGACTCCGCCATCGGACGGCCCACCAGCTGAACACCAATCGGCAGGCGCGAATCCGCGAGTCCGCTCGGCAGCGATACGCCCGGCAGACCGGCAAGATTCACCGGAATGGTAAATACGTCGGAAGCGTACATGAGGAGCGGATCAGCCTTTTCCCCGAATCGAAAGGCCGGCGAAGGCGCCGTCGGCATCGCGACGAGATCGCACGCCTCAAAGGCTTTCCGGAAGTCGTCGATAATCAGGGAGCGCACTTTCTGCGCCTTCAGGTAATAGGCATCGTAGTAACCGGCGCTCAATACATAAGTGCCAAGAAGAATCCGCCGTTTGACCTCAGGCCCGAAGCCTTCGTCGCGCGTCCGGGTGTACATCTCGCGCGGGCCGTTGAACTCTTTCGCGCGATGCCCGTATTTCACACCGTCGTAGCGCGCGAGGTTCGAGCTCGCCTCCGCATTCGCAATAATGTAGTAGCACGCTACGGCGTACCGCGCGTTCGGCATGGCGACGTCGACGACCTTGATTCCTTCCGACTTGAGGTCGTCAACGAGGGTATCGAAGTTCGATCTCACCTCGTCGTCCATCCCGACTTCGAGAAAATCCCGTGGTACACCGATCGTCAGGTTCTCGCACCCCTTTTCCAGATCCGTGGACAAATCCGGCACGGGCGTCGTGAGACTTGTCGCGTCGTGCGGGTCGTGCCCGCAAATCACGTCCAGCATGAGCGCACAATCCTCTACGTTCTTTGTGATCGGCCCAATCTGATCGAGCGAGCTGGCAAACGCAACGAGTCCGTAGCGTGACACGCGACCCCATGTCGGCTTCATCCCGACGACACCGCAGAGGCTCGCCGGCTGGCGAATCGACCCTCCGGTGTCACTTCCCAGAGCCGCCAGCGCAAGGTCCGACGCCACCGCGGCGGCAGAGCCACCGCTCGATCCTCCCGGCGTGCGCTCGAGGTCCCAGGGGTTGGACGTCGGATGATACGCGGAGTGCTCTGTCGATGAGCCCATGGCAAACTCGTCGAGGTTGGTCTTACCGGCCACGACGCCTCCTGCCTGGATTAGTCTTTCAACAGCCGTTGCAGTATAGGGGCTGTGATAGTTCTCGAGGATCCGTGATGCACAGGTCGTGGGGCTTCCCGTCACGCAGATGTTGTCCTTTACGGCGATCGGCGCACCGGCGAGGAGAGTAGACCTGTAGCCGGCCGACTCCGCAACCGACTTCGCCGCCTCGAGGATAGCGTCCTTGTCGAAGTGCAGATAGGCGCGGACGTCGCCATCGCGCTCATCGACCGCGTCAACAAGATCGCGCACAACATCGACAGGAGAAACCTCTCCCTTCTTCAGCAAGCTGACGACTTCCTTGAGTCCCGCGCGATGAAGGCTCACGGAGTGCCCCTGTCCACGACCTTCGGCACTTTGAAAAACCCTTTCTCCGCGTCTGGCGCTTCCGCGAGGATCACGTCGCGGTCGAGTGAGGGGCCCGGCTCATCGGAACGAAGCTGCGTGCGGCCATCTGGTACGACGGAGTTCGTGGGTGGAATCCCTTCCGTTTCGACCTCCTGCAGTTGTTCGACATACTCGACGATTCTGCCGAGCTGGTCGGCGAGCTCCACTTCTTCGTCGGGAGAAAGGTCGATACGGGAGAGCACTTCGAGATGTTGAATCATGTTCTTGTCGATTTTCATACGTCTCCTTACGGCGTCAACACTGATTGTATCAGACGTGAAGCGGGTCGACCAGCGGGGATTACAGCGGGTACATTGGAGCAAACTGTGCCAGAAACTTTCGTTCGCCACCTCCGTCGAAGATCACGGTCACACGAAGGTTTTCTCCCGTCCCTTCCACCCGTCGGATAACACCCTTGCCGAAGTTGTCGTGCCGGATCCGCATACCGACGGCAAATCGCACCTCCTGTGAGTAATCTTCGAACTCCCGGTGTTGCGCGGTCTTTCCCACGACGGGAAAATTCGAAAATGATGCCCCACTGTACCCCGAACCGGCAAAGAGCGGCCCTTCCGAGCGGCTTTGAAGCGCGTCGACCTCGACCGACCCTTCAAGACAGTTTTCCGGTAACTCGTAGAGAAACCGTGACGGGCGGCCGCCCTCGATGACACCCATTCTGCGCCGCATGTTTGCATAGGAACACACGAGCCGTTTGCGCGCGCGCGTGATTCCAACGTAGAACAGACGGCGCTCCTCTTCCAGAGAGTCGTCATTCTCGAGCGAGTTCGCGTGTGGAAAGAGGCCCTCTTCAAGCCCTGTAATGATAATGCAGTCGAACTCGAGTCCCTTTGCATTGTGGAGCGTCATGAGGGTCAGTTGTCCCTTCTCCTCGTCGAACGTGTCGATGTCGGCGACGAGCGCGATTTCCGCGAGAAACGCGGGCAGGGATGGATCCTCCGCGGATTCGGCGTACGCATCTGCCGCAGCCACGAGCTCTTCGACGTTCTCCGTCCGCGACTCGGCGTCGGGGTAGTTTTCTTTCAAGTGCTTCGTGTACTTCACCTCTTCGAGAATCGCTTCGATGACACGCGGAGCTTCGCACGTGTTCGCAATTTCCTGAAGTCTCTCAAAAGTGCGCACGAAATCGCCGCATCGTTTTGTCTGGGCTCTCGCCAGGTCGAACGAGCCGGAACGTAAGACAGACATGATCGACGTATTGCGCTCCTCGGCAAGTCCAGCCAGCTTTTCATACGTCCCCTTGCCCAGGCCACGGCGCGGTACGTTCAGGATACGCTTGAGGTTCACGTTGTCCGCCGGGTTCGCGAGCAGCTTGCAGTATGCGAGGATGTCCCTCACTTCCGTCCGCTCGTAAAAACGGACGGATCCGATGATCTGATAGGGCGTGGACCCGAGCTTCAGCACATCTTCGAGGGCCCGTGACTGCGCGTTCGTCCGGTACAGGATGGCTATTTCTTTGAGGTCGTGTCCCTGCGAGACGAACAGCAGCACCTGTTGTAGCACACTGTGCGCTTCCGCCTCCTCGTCAGTCGATACGGTGAGGGCGACCTTTTCGCCGCGGTCGCCAGCCGTCCAGAGGTTTTTCCCCTTGCGTCCCCGGTTATTCGCGATCACGTGATTCGCGGCGTCCAGAATCGTCTGCGTCGACCGGTAGTTCTGCTCCAGCCGAATGACATGCGTGTTCTGATAGAGATTCTCAAACTCCAGGATGTGTTCCACACGCGCACCTCGCCACGAATAAATGGACTGATCGTCATCGCCGACCGCGAACAAACTTCCGTGAGTCGATGCCAGCTGTTCGACCATTGCCATCTGAATCGGGTTGGTATCCTGAAACTCGTCGACCAGAATGTGCTTGAATCGGCGTGAGTACCCCTCTTTGACCTCCTCGCTCACGCTGAACAACTCCACGACCCGCGCGATCAGATCGTCAAAATCAAGCGCGTGAGCCCGCCGTAGTTCTTTTTCGTACTCGTGAT
>JAPUJU010000288.1 GCA_027296025.1 bacterium | reverse complement strand
ACCAACATTGAACCTGCGGACCTTGGCGCCGGCCATTTTCTCGGCCTCACGGACCGCTCTTACGACGGACCGTGTCGCCTTGTCGATATCGACAACCACGCCCTGTTTGAGACCTTCGGCGGTGGTCACGCCATTCCCGATCACCCTTGCCCGGTCACCACACCTCTCGCCAACCAAGGCGGAAACCTTGGTCGTCCCGATGTCCAACCCACCCATCAACCGTGATTCGTAGCGCATCGTGGTCACCTGCCCCCTAACCTAGATTTCTGCTCTCAGAACAACCTGATCATCAAAGCGCAAATCGATGACTTTCGTCGATGTTTTTTTGCTCTCAATTGTGCCCTTCATTAAAAAAAATCGCTTCAGCCTGGTTTCGTACTCCCGGCCCCCAACCCTGAGGACGACCGCGTCTTTCAGCGACACAATATTGAGCCCGCTGGTCTCTATCCTCAGTTCGGAAATATCGTCTGCGAAACCTGCCCCGTACCGCTTGCATACGCTCAGCGCACCCAGCGCATCCTTCAACCGTGGGTCTGTGCAGACCCGCCCCTCCGGCACGTCCTGTGCAAGGAGGCCGGTAATAATGGGCAGGTCAAGCATGTCCGTCAGCCGATCCACCGTCATGATCATCCCGGACCGGTCAACTTCGACGAACTTGTTCGTATAGACGAGGGCGACCGGTTCACGCTCCTCCACTTTGCAGACCACACGATTCGGCAGAATGCGCTTGAACTCCGCCCGCGCGATCCGCGGATGGCCGTCAAATCTTGCCGTATACCTCTCGAGCGGGACAACAAGAATGTTCTGGCCTGGCATGTCCGCCACGAGCGGTTCCAGTTCCCCCGCATCAAGGCGCGTGAGCCCGGTGAACTCGACCTTGGAGATCGACAGCCGCTCCGTTTTCGTCAAATAGTCGTACCCCAGAAAGCACCCGACGATTAGAATGCCGAGCACCGCGGAAGTCACGAGACGGGAAATCATCCGCTTCACGGCAAGTTTTTGCTGACGTTTTGTTCTAACGATCGCCAATGATAATCACCTCCGGTTCGAGGCGGACCCCGAAGCGGCTGTGAACCGTCTCGATGACGTGCTCGATCAGATCCTCGGCTTCGTTCGCCCTCGTGTTGTCACCAACGTTGACCAGAAAATTCGCATGCTTGTCCGACATCATCATCCCGCCACGAAGGACGCCTTTGAGCCCGGCCTTTTCGATCAACCGGCCCGCAAAGTCCCCCGGGGGGTTCTTGAAGGTACTTCCGAAACTCCTGTTTGAGAGCGGCTGCGATTCCAGCCGGTCGAGCGTTTTCTCGTATTGCCTGTCGTCCGTTTCGCCGGGCGGACAGTGTATGATTGCGGACAGGACGATCGACGTCCTCGGCAGTCCGCTGCTGCGGTACCGAAACGGCAAATGCTCGGGCTTCATCACGACGATGCGGCCTTTACCGTCTATGACCTTGATACTCTTCAGCACGCGGAAAATCTCGGAACCATAGGCTCCCGCATTCATGCGCACCGCGCCGCCAACGGATCCCGGGATCCCGATTGCGAACTCGAGCCCCGGACGTCCCTCTTTCATGAGAACGCGCCCAAGCCGCGTGAACGAGACACCGGCCTCCGCGTAGGCCGTCCGTTTCCGCACCTCGAGCTTTCCGAGGTTCGCGCCGACATTGACTACCAACCCGTTGAAACCACCATTACGCACCAGAAGATTCGATCCACGCCCGACCCCGATATAATCGAGGCGCAGGCGAATGGCGGCCCGGATCAGCCGGATCATTTCGTCCGCATCGGCCGGGATGGCAAAGAACCGCGCGGGCCCACCGACTCCGATCGTTGTGTGCTTTGCCATCGGCTCGTTGAGCTTCACGCGTTCACATGCGCTCATCAACTGATCGGTGATCTTCTTGTCGTCCTGATCGTTCATCACTTCAACCATCTGCATGGGCCAGGCCTAGCGTTTTTCCTTGAGCCGGTCGAGGAGCGTCTCTCCAACCTTGTAGATGTCACCAGCGCCGGACGTCAACACCATGTCACCGTCCTGGATCTCGGACGTGACCATATCGAGTACGTCGTCAAAGGACGATGCATATCGCGCTTCCACCGATCCGAGCTCTGATACGCGTTCGATGAGCATCTCCGTCGACACACCCGGAATGGGCTCCTCGCCCGCCGGGTAAATGTCCGTAATGAAAACCTTGTGTGCACCCTCGAAACACGTCCCGAAAGTGTCAGCAAGCACTTGGGTACGTGTGTACCGGTGCGGCTGGAAGATCACGATGAGCCGCCGCCCGAAGTTGCCCAGCGAGGCTTGAATCGTTGCCGCGATCTCCGTCGGATGGTGTCCGTAGTCGTCGACGACGGTGATACCGCCGACCGTTCCCTTGATTTCGAAACGACGCCCGACTCCCTCGAAGGTCTCGATACCTTCCCTTATCTTTTCGAAAGGAATGTCCAGTTCGAGACCCACCGCAATCGCGGCGAGCGAGTTACGTACGAGATGGTCTCCCGGCCCGTGAACACGAACCTCCCCGAAGACGTCGGGGCCGAGGCGGACGTTGAACACGTTTCCCGATTCGTCTCTCTTCGTAATTTCGCCCTTCAACTCCACCGAGTCACCCAAGCCGTACGTGAGCTTCTTGCGCCGGATGCGCGGAAGAATCGATGTGACATTTGCATCGTCGCCGCACACGATGACGGATCCATAAAACGGGACCTTGCTGGCATACTCCACGAATGCATCCTTAATGGCCTCGAGGTCCGAGTAGTGGTCAAGATGTTCCAGGTCGATGTTCGTGATGACCGCGATGCTCGACGGAAGCTGTACGAACTTGCCGTCACTTTCGTCCGCCTCCGCGACGAGGTAGCGGCTACTACCAAGGCGCGCGTTGCTCCGAATCGCCTTCAGCTTGCCACCGACCACGACCGTCGGGTCCAGGCCGCCACTCGCCATGACCGACGCCACAAGCGAGGTTGTGGTTGTTTTCCCGTGCGATCCGCCGACGGTGACTGCGAACTTCAACCGCATGAGCTCCGCGAGCATTTCAGTCCGTGGAATGGTCGGAACCACGTGGGCCTTCGCCTCGACGAGCTCCGGATTGGTCGCCATCACGGCGCTCGAGTAAACCACGACGTCCGCCTCCCACACGTTCTTTGTATCGTGTCCAATCGAGATTATCGCTCCCCGTTTTTTCAGCCCGTCCGTGATGTCGGATTTGCGAAGGTCCGACCCGGACACTGTGAATCCAAGATTGAGCAGAACCTCGGCGATTCCGCTCATACAGATTCCGCCGATCCCGACGAAGTGAATTCTTTTGGTTCTTCAGAGATAA
>JAPUJU010000287.1 GCA_027296025.1 bacterium | reverse complement strand
CGCCTCGAAGTACGCGTCGATATTGCGCCGGGCAATCTCAGTGTAGTCGAGACCCTCGGCATTCGCCTTGTCGATGATTTTGTCATCGATGTCCGTGAAATTCTGGACGTACGTGACGTCGTAGCCTTTGTACTCGAGGTAGCGGCGAATCATGTCGCCGGACGCGAAGGCCAACATGTGCCCCATGTGCGGCTTGTCCTGAACGGTCATGCCGCAGAAGTAGATACCGACTTTGTTCCCGTCGTGGGGCTTGAACTCGGTCTTGGTGGCTCGAAGTGTGTCGTAAACTTTGAGGGACATGTCCGACAAGTATAACGCGTTTTATAGCATCGCCAAACGCAAAATCTTGTCGACCATCTGCCGGTAGACGATCCCGGCACCGAGCGCGGATTTGGGAAACAGGCTTCCCTCCGTCAAACCGGGGAGCGTGTTCGCCTCGAGAAAGTATGGTTTGCCTTCATCGGTCACGCGAAAATCGATGCGCGCGTAGTGCCGGCACCCGAGTACCTGGTACGCAAACTTCGCCGCACTGCTGAGCGCACTGGCGACGGAAGTATCCAGCGGCGCCGGTACGATGTATTCGCATCCACCCGGCTGGTACTTGTTACGATAATCGTAGAAGCCTTTTTTCGGTTTGATCTCGAGTGCAGGAAGATCCTCGCCGTCGAGAATCCCGATCGTGATTTCCTTGCCGGGAATGAACTCCTCGATCAAATAGTGGCCACCGAACTCTCTCGCCTCATGAATGGCGCTTTCCAACTCGTTGTACGTGTGCACGATGGTTACACCAACACTCGACCCTTCATTATTCGGCTTTACCACGGCGGGAAGCTTCAGCGTGCCGCGAAGTTGCCGGTCGACGTCGTCGATGTTGTCCGTTTTTGAATCCAGATACAAGTGCCTGGCAACCAGCACACCCGCTCCGGCTACAAGGCGCTTCGAGAGTTCCTTGTCCATCGCAAGAGCGCACGCCCGCGGCCCGCATCCCGTGTACAAGACACCGAGGTAATCGAGAACCGCCTGAAACGTGCCGTCCTCGCCGGCCCCCCCGTGCAACGCGTTGAACACGACGTCCCGATCGAGGTACTCGAGGTCCTTGACGACATTGATGAAACGCCGTCGCGCAACGAACACGTCCGAACCGAAGGTGGGCGGTGTCTCCGTTACTTCGGCGTTGTCGAAAAAGACGCCGGGTTCATCGGTGGGTGGGATGTACGGACGGTGCGGGTCTGCGACGAGGACGTCGTGACCGCGTTCTTTGAGCGCCGCGAACACGGCCCGGCCAGTATGGATCGACACATCACTTTCGGCGGAGTCACCGCCCGCGACGAGAAGAATTTTCAACGTTTTTGCTGGCATTCCGAACGGAGCCCTCCCGGCGCCCGATCAACTTTCAGGCCCGAGAGTACGCGCGCGGGCTATCAGTTCAAGAACTTTTGTGCGTCCCTTGATAGCGGCCACGCCGGCGAGGTCCGGCCCGTGGACGGAACCCGTCAGCGCGCCCCGGACTGGAAAGAATAACTGTTTCCCCTTGATTCCCGTGACCTTTCCAACGTCCTTCAACCTGGCCTTGAACCCATCGGCGGTCAATGGATCTTTTTCCGACTGGAGCACCTTCTCGAACTCGGCGAGAACGGTTTGCGATTCGTCCGTTGTGACGAACTCTCTCGCCTCAGCATTCAGCTCGGGAAGCGAGCGGAAAATCGACGCTGCCGTAGCAAGGTTCGCAAGCGTCTCGACGCTGTCCTGGAGGACCCCCCATATCTGGCGCCGTGTGGGCTCGTCGTAGTGTTTCTGTACCTCTTCGGGAAGGTATCGATCTGCCTCGGCGAAAAGCGCGTCGGGATCGGCCACGCGAATGTACTGGCCGTTCATCCAGCGGAGCTTTTTCTTATCGTACACAGCGGCGGACTTGTTGATGCGATCTACGGAAAAGCTCTGGACAAGCTCCTCCCGGCCAAGGATCTCTTTGCCCTCGGGGTGCGACCAACCGAGCAGGACGAGGTAGTTTACGACCGCATCCGGCAGAAACCCCATCTCGCGTAGCTCGCCGACGGAACTTCCCCCGTGCCGTTTGCTCAGCTTCGAGCGGTCTTCCGCGAGAATGAGCGGCAGATGGGCGAACCGGGGGACGTCGCCTCCGATTGCCCGGTAGACGAGGATCTGGCGGAGCGTATTCGAAAGGTGCTCCTCGCCACGGAGCACGTGCGTGATTTCCATGCCGTGATCGTCGAGTGTAACGGCAAAATTGTAAGTCGGCTGGCCGTTCGAACGAACAATGACGAAATCACCGACCATCTTCGTCTTGAGTTCGATCTCTCCCCGAACGACATCGGTGAAACGAATCGTTTCCTCGGGGACACGAAACCGGATCACCTCGGGAATTTTCTTCTCCCGGTTCGCGGCAATTTTCTCAGCCGAAAGGTTTCGGCACGTGCCGTCGTAGCCGGGCGGACGGCTTTCCTTCACTGCTTGCTCGCGTTTCGCCTGCAGGGTTGCGTCATCACAGAAGCACGGGTACGCGAGTCCCTTCTCCACGAACTCGTCCGCGGTCTTCCGGTAGAGCGTGCTGCGCTCACTCTGGCGATACGGACCGAACTCTCCACCGACATCGGGGCCTTCGTCCCACTCGATTCCCAGCCACTCCAGTTCTTTGATGAGGGATTCTTCACTTTCTCTGGTGCTTCGCTCGAGATCTGTGTCTTCGATACGAAGCACGAGCACGCCGCCCTGGTTGTGCGCAAACAGATCATTGAAAATCGCGGTGCGTGCACCACCTACATGCAGGTAGCCCGTCGGGCTTGGTGCAAATCGAACGCGAACTGGCTTTTCGGGAGTCACCCTATTCCTTTCGAGCGAGCGTCGCGATGGCCTGACAGGCCATGGTTTCCTTGCGGCCGATGGAGCCAAAGCCTTCCCAGGTTGTAGCCTTAACGGACACCTGGTCGGGTTTGACAGCCAGGTGGGCGGCGATGGTACCGGCCATGAGTGTCTTGCGATCACCCAGCCGGACCTCATCACTCATCACGGTGCAATCAATATTGACAATGATGTAGTTCTGCTCAGCCACAGTATCACGTACCGCTTCGAGAAACTTGACGCCGGGGAAGTCCTGATAAGCGGGATCTGAATCGGGAAAGTGATCGCCGATGTCCCCGAGCGCCATTGCCCCGAGCAACGCATCGACGATTGCATGACAGACAACATCCGCGTCCGAGTGTCCCTCGAGGCCGCGCTTTGCGTCATCGAAATGAACCCCGCCGAGAAAGAGCTTTCGCCCTTTCACCAACGGGTGCAGGTCGAATCCAATTCCAGTACGAATCATTTCAGTCACCGTCCTTGACGACTTGCCGGAGCAGTTCCATGAACGACTCGGCGACCAGAACGTCCTCACAGTACGTTATCTTAACGTTCGTGCGCTCGCCAGGGATAATCCGAACCTTCTCACCGAGTGCATGAACAAGCGATCCATCATCGCTGGACTCGAACCCGGTCGTGAGTGCACGTTCGTGCGCTCGGCGTACAACTCTTGTGTGAAAACCCTGCGGCGTCTGGACCTGCGCGATTCGCGCGCGGTCGACGATCGCCTCTACCTCGCCGATTTCAGTTCGAATGAGTGTGTCGGTTGCCGGAAGAACCGGTACGACGGCCGGAACTTCCGCAAGTGCCTTTGTGATCGCTTCGATGAAACCGGTCGTGACACAGGGGCGCGCCGCATCGTGAATCATCACCTGCTCGCTCGATGCATCGAGCGCCTGAAGCCCGAGCCACACGGATTGCTGGCGCGTTTCGCCACCGGCCACAACATCACCTACCTTCTTGAGCCTGTGGTCTTCGATGAGGCGTTTGACCTCACCCTCACTACCGGGTCTTGCCACTACGATGATTGAACCCACATTATCGACCGCTGCAAACCGCTCGACGGACCATACGACAGACGGTCGGCCGTGTAGCTCGACGAACTGCTTCAGAGTATCGTCGCCGAACCGCGATCCGCTTCCCGCGGCCATTATCAAAACGTCGGTTTTCGTCATTGTGTCCGGACGGTCTCCCGCACTCTCCCGCCGGCGGCAGTGCATTCTCCAGCCGGTCGAATTGCATTATAGCACCCTCGGAAGGCGTGGCAAGACGGCTCGAAACGGGGCTCTGCCGCCAATCCCGTGTCAATTCGGCACATCCTCAAAGGGTATGGATTTTGCAAGTCCCTCCCATCATATCGGCCGATATCCGCCGTGTAAGGCAGCGCAGATTGACCCGAAACCCTATCAATGAAAAACATTCTCTTCATAGCATTTCTGATGGTCGTCGCATCGCCCGGATGCGCTCAGGACGAGGTTACTCACGGTCCCGGCATTACGGCGAAAAGTCCGCCGGTTCAGGAAAATATCCAGGGCGCTCCCGGGTTTGCTTATAAGGACTACATGATCTATCCCATGGCGGAGTTCCGCGTGAAGGCTCGTGTTCTGTCGAAGCAAGATTACGAAACGGGCGAAGAAGCGAACCTTTCGCCCACCGACTTGGCCCTCGGCTGGGGTTACATGTCCGATGAACGCGTTCTGAAAAAGATTCACATCTCGCAGGGCAACCGCTGGTACAGATGGCGCACGCGCGACTACCCACCGATTCCCCAGAAGGAGATCATTCGCAACAGCGCCAACATGCACATCATTCCGGCGTCCGACCAAATCGAGGAGCAGCTCAAGCTGGTCAAGAAGGGCCACATCGTCGAGTTCTGCGGTAAGCTCGTGCGGGTGCAGTCGTCGGGTAACTGGTCATGGTCCAGCTCGATGACGCGCGAAGACAGCGGCGGTCACGCCTGCGAACTCGTGTGGGTCGAGGAATTCAGTATCGTCGAAACCGCCGAGACCGTCAGCCTTCAACACG
>JAPUJU010000286.1 GCA_027296025.1 bacterium | reverse complement strand
TTGATCCGCTCGCTCATCGGCGGGTGCGTGCTGTCGAGGCTGGAGAGCTTCGCGCCTTTCCTGCTGAGGGGGCTCGCAATGTACATGGAAGCCGTAACCTGATTCGCCGTTTCCATCGGAATCTGAACCGATGAGATTTTTTCGAGCGCGGACGCGAGCCCTTCCGGATATCTCGTCAGGCGAACGGCCGTTGCATCGGCAAGGTATTCACGTTTGCGGGAGACGGCGAGGAAGAGGAGACGCGCAAAGATCGGTGCGAGAATCGCGAGCAGAATCGTAACAACCAGGATAATGATCTGAATCTGCGGACTTCCGCCGCTGTCACTCCTGTAGCGTCGCGATGACGAAGGCATAAACCACATGCTGCGCATGAACACGTGTGAAAGTAGCACGATGCTTCCCAGCATGATGCCCGCGACCGTCATGAGTTGCGAGTCACGGTTCAGAATGTGTGCCACTTCGTGCGCGACCACTCCCTGCAACTCGTCGCGGTTGAGACGCTCGAGAAGTCCCGCTGTTACCGCGACTGCGCTCTGTCCACCACGTAGCCCGATCGCGAACGCGTTCGGGGCGGCCTGGTCGATTATGTACACTTTCGGCATCACCGGCAGCGCCGCGGCGATTTTCATCTCCTCGACAGTGTTATGGAGTCTCGGGTGGACGTCTTTTGTGACTTCCTTCGCGCCACTTACTCTCAGAAGAATGTCACCGCCAGAATTAAGGCTGATGAGTGTCATACTCAGCCAGATCACCAGTGCGACAATGATGCCCGCAATGCCACCCTGATCACCGAACCACACCGTCCCGATTCCGAAACCGAGAAGCACGAGCAGTATCGCCATACCGACGAACAGCCACATCGACTTCCGACGATTCGAGCGAATCAGCTCCCACATCATGACACTTCGACTCCTCTTGCAGCCGGGATCCTACTTAAAGCTGACTTTCGGTACGGCACGCTCGGCCTCGCTTTCCAGCTCGAAGAATTCTTCTGCGAGAAAATTGAACGAGTTCGCAACGATGTTAGACGGGAACATCTGAATCTTATTATTGAAGAACAGCACGGCATCGTTGTAGGCCTGCCGCGAGAACGCGATCTTGTTCTCCGTCGAGGTCAACTCCTCCTGCAGGGCGAGAAAGTTTGTATTCGCCTTCAGGTCGGGATAGTTCTCAACGACCAGCATAAATTTGCTCAGCGCGCCGCTCAGATCGCCTTCCGCCTGGCCCTTTTCTCCGACCGAGCCGGCACCCATCGCGCGGCTTCGCGCGTTGGTCACGCTGTCGAGCGTTTCCCGTTCGTGCTGCATATAACCCTTCGCCGTTTCGACCAGATTCGGGATCAGATCGTGCCGACGCTTCAGCTGAACATCGATCTGCGACCAGGCATTCTTGGCGCGGTTTCTGAGCCTGACGAGCGAGTTGAAAATACCGACGAAGAAAAACACCACCAGGGCGAGTAATCCGAGTATTATGAACAGACCGGTCATTTTCGAGGCTCCCTTCTGCTACTGGGTTTTCGTTTCTCCGAAAATCTCTTTCAAAACTTTGGCGACGCGTCCTTCCTCCGACCTCCCGAGTGCGATAACATCCCTGAGTTCTTCTTCATCGAAGAAAATGCCGTCGTTGTTCGGGCATTTATCCAGGAGCACCTTGTCATCGACTCCGTACTCGACCTTGTCCAGATGCTTGTGGCAGATTGGACAACTGAGCGCTTTCTCTTTTGCTTTCACGATCGTTACACTGTCCAGGATCTCCTGGACGTTCTCGGCCTCACTCAGCAGGAGATCCAGCTCCCCGGTGTCGAGCCAGACCCCCTTACACCGCGTACAATAGTCTATTTCGATGCCGTCAAGCTCGAGGACGATCGTGGGTATTTTGCATGCGGCGCAATTCATTCGACATTCTCTCCAGACGGACGGGTTCAGGACTAGACTAGAGGATCACAGGAAGCGGGGCCAACCAAAAATCACGGCCGTAACCATCCGGGTGAATTGTGGGGCCACTCACATCGATGATGTCACCACAGCTTGAATACACGACCGCCGAAGAATTATTCACGGTGACACAACCCGCTGCAAATCCTTGTGTTAGAGGATGCGAAAAGCGCGCCACGCGAACCGGACGGGTTTGATCGTGCGGGCGCCAGTGAAGTGAGGGCTAGTCGATATCTCCAGAGTAGATGTCCATGACCGAGTGGAGAAACTCGATGGCTTCATCACGCGGACGCTGGAAAGAGTTGCGGCCGATAATCGAACCAAAACCGCCGCCATCCCGAATCGCACGGGCGTCGTTGAAGAACGACTCATCGCCCTGCTTGCTCCCGCCGGAGAAAATGACGATGCGCCGGCCGTTGAACGCGCTCTGGATGACGTGCTGAACCCGGTCGGTCGCCGTACCCACAGGAATTTTCTCTTTGTCGTAGACCTTTTTCGCCGATCCAAGCTCAACATGGTCGCTCGGCAGCTTGACTTTCACGATGTTCGCGCCCATCTGGCAGGCGATCTGCGCAGCGTACGTCACGACGTCGATGCCCGTCTCTCCCTCTTTGCTGAGGGTTGTGCCGCGAGGGTATGACCAGACGACGACGGCGAGACCGCTATCTTTGGCCTCTTCTGCGACGGCGCGCAACTGCTCGAACATCGCTCGCCATTCGGATGAGCCGGGATAAATCGTAAAACCGACGGCGACGCAGCCAAGGCGGCGGGCGGTCTTGACGCTGGCCGTCAACGCCGGGATGGGATCTTTCTCCATGCTGAGCGAATCGTGGTTGTTGATCTTGAGGATCAGCGGGAGTTCACCGGCGTACCGGTCGGCGATCGCGGCAATGGAACCGTACGGTGCGGCGTACGCGTTGCAGCCCGCGTCAATGGCCAACTCCGGGTGATAGTACGGATCGTATGCTGGCGGGTTCTCAGCGAAACTTTGCGCGGGGCCGTGCTCGAACCCCTGATCTACCGGGAGAATCACGAGTTTTCCGGTCCCAGCGAGCCGGCCGTGATTGAGTATCCGCGCCAGATTGCCCTTCGTTCCCGGATTTTCTGACGGATAGTTGTCCAGAATCCTGCGTACTGCTTCAGTCATTGCTTCCTCCTGTCATGCCTGCTGGCTGGGTCCATATGTCCAAATAATGGATGATTCAAAGGCGTGAATACCTGCTGGGGGGCAATGTGTCTGCCAGAGCATTCTTTATTTTACCGCGAATCGCGTGATTTCTCCACCCCGGATTTGCCGGCAGGTATGAAATCAGACGTCCCGGGTGCAGTGGACGGTCAACGGTGGTAAGGATCAGCTCGATTTGAGGAGTTTGGCGGCGTCTTCATCGAGCATCCAGGTGACCGAGCCCGCGACCGGCCGGACACCGCTCGCCGGAATCGCCGCAGGGTTCGGGCGGCACTCGATGGCCATCCTGGCGGCGTCCGCCTTTTCCGCTCCAGCAACCATAAACACCACGTTGGCCGCCGCATTGAACACAGACAGTGTCAGCGAGAGACGTATACGGGGTTTCGGGCCGCCACTCACCGCCACGACCCAACGTTCGGTCTCTCCGAGGGAGCGCGAACCGGGGAAAAGCGAGGCGGTATGACCATCCGCGCCCATCCCGAGCAGGACGACGTCGAACTCCGGGAACGGGTCGTCGAACTGTTCGCGCAGCACGCGTTCGTAGTCTGCGGCAGCCATCTCAGGATCTTCGAATCCGGTAGGCATGGGATGAACGTTTGTCGGTTGAATCGGAACGTGCTGGAAGAGAAGCTCGTACGCCGCGCGGAAGTTACTGTGCGGGTCGGTAGGCGCCACGTATCGTTCATCACCCCAGTAGAAGTGAACTTTTTCCCAGGAAATTTTGTCGGAGTACTCGGTGGCAAGGAGACGGTACAGTTCCTGCGGAGTATTTCCTCCGGAAAGACAGACGTGTGCGACTCCAGTTTTCTTGATACGTCGGCTAATCGTATCCGAAAACCAGGCGGCGGCCGCCTGGCTCAATGCCTCAAGCGAAGGATGGACTCCAATTTTTATTCTGGCGGATTCCGCCAACGACGCCCCTCACGCGCGAGCAGCCCGTCTGCCTCTTCCGGCCCCCATGTGCCGGCCGCGTATCCGTACGCAGGCAGCTTCTGCTCGAGCAATGGTGTGAAGAGTTCCCACGAACTTTCAACCTCGTCGGACCTGACGAACAATGTCTGGTCCCCGGTCATTACGTCAAGCAGAAGTGTCTCGTATGCATCCGGGAGCGGAGCAAACACATCCTCATACCGGAAGTCGAGGTGCTGCGTCTTGACCGCGACGGGTTCGCCGGGTTCTTTGACTTCGAAGCTGA
>JAPUJU010000285.1 GCA_027296025.1 bacterium | reverse complement strand
GACCGTGTTCCGTCTGCCTCAGCAAAAGGTCGCCTACGTCGCCGACATCGTCACGCCGAACCGAGTGCTCTTCAGTATCGTGCCGGATTTCAACATAAGGCAATTGGAGCGGTCACTGGAGGAAATCCTGGAGATGGATTTCGATCGAGCGGTCTACGCGCACAATGAAAAAAGCGATGCGCTACAAGGGGGAACCAAGCAGGATGCCGCGGATAATCTGCAATTCATCCGTGATCTGCGCGGCGCAATTTACGCAGAATTCGAGAAAGGCACGAATCCGATGATGGTACCAAGTGTCGTGCAGCTACCGAAATACAAGGACTGGGCCATGTATGATCAGTGGCTGGAAATGAACGCCTGGCGTCTGCTGTTGGATGACTGGATGGGCCCATTTCCCTGGCGGCCTGACGATCAGGCGGGGAAATAAGGGGGAACAAAACGCGGATCGAGTCTAGGCTATGAGCGGCCCAAGTTGGTTGCATCGCTCGGGCGTCCATCTTCGTAAGCTTGACCACGCGGTTCTGACTTTGTACCCCAAGCCACCGATTCTCAGAAAGCCCTTCGGTAACCAGCGCATCGAAGGGCTTTCTGCATGCCGGGTGGCTGTTGCGAGTATCGTTTTCGGTAAACCATCTTTGCGTGTCTCGACGAATCCCGGCTGCAGTCAACCAGTAGAAGTAGACGCCCGTCGCCACGGTGTTGCCGCGGTCATCTCGGCCCGCCCATGTCACCGTCGGACCCACTACCCCAAAGTGTCCAATCTTGACCGCTACCGCTAACTTATCGTATAATCATAGGTCACAGCCCGGCTCCGGCTCGCCTGAGGCTGCCCGATAACCCCCACGACCGACTCGCGCGCTCCGTCCGCCTCGAAGGATTCATCGTGACACTCGTCAGACACAGCCTCTTCGTATTGCTGTTCGTTCTAAGCGTTGTCATGACCTCGTGCAGCGAAGACCCGGTGAACATCATCACTGATTCCCCGGGGGCTCCGCCTGATGCGCCCGTCGCGGACTGGGACATCCAGACCACCGGTGCCATCCTTCAAGACGTCTGGGGATTCTCGGAAGACAACGTAGTCGCGGTCGGCAATTCCGGAACGATCCTTCACTATGACGGCGCACGCTGGAGGGGGCAGTCCAGCGGGACGATCCGGCATCTCAACGGGGTGTGGGGTTCGTCGCCGACGAATATTTTCGCCGTCGGAGACGGCGGGGCCATCGTGCACTTCGACGGCACGCGCTGGAAGACCATGGACAGCGGCACTAACGAGCCCTTCTGGGCCGTCTGGGGCAGCGGTCCCGATGACGTCTTCGCCGTAGGCGAGAGCGCGCAGATTCGCCATTGGAACGGGACACAGTGGATCAGCGAAAACACGCCATCTATCCAACTCCTCTGGGGTGTGTGGGGCTTTTCGGACAGTGATGTCTACGCCGTCGGCCGCGGAGAGAACATTGTTCACTACGACGGCGACAAGTGGGAGATGGTCTTCGCTGGCAGCAAGACGTTTTTCTCGATCTGGGGACCGGCTCCCGACGACATCTACGCCGTCGGCGAGGTGAACGCTCATTACAACGGAACCATGTGGGAGCCCATCAACTCCGCCCGTGTGCCGCTCGACGGGATTCGCGGTACCTCAAACGGTGCTCTCTTCGGTATCGGCAAACTGGGGGCGATTTTTCATTACAACGGAACGGATTGGGTCGAACAGAACAGCCCGTCGCGGAAAGGGCTCCACGGAGTCTGGTTGAACTCGGACACCGAAGCGTTTGCGGTCGGCAACAGCGGAACGATCATTCGCTTTGAGGGACAGTGGAACAAGGTGGCCGAAGGCTTCGTTCCGGATTTGCGTGGGATCTCCGGCCCGTGGAACGGCAGCCCTGTGATCGTCGGTAAGAGCGGAATGATTCTGGAAAAGGCCAGTGGCGCGTGGACGCCGATGGTCAGCGGCAAGACGACGACGCTGTGGGATGTCTCGGTCGAGGGTGGTGAGATGCACGCTGTGGGCAATGGCGGGGTTCTTTTGCGGCACAAGGGCGCCGGATGGGAAGACCTGACCGGCGTGACAGCCAATGCGTTGTGGGGTGTGTGGGCGCGCGCAGACAACGACGCATTCGCTGTCGGCGGGCGCAATGTAATTCTCCGTTACGACGGTGTGGACTGGAAGCCGGGCTCCGGCGGATTGCCGCAGGCACTGCGCGCGGTCTGGGGAACAGCCGCGAACAATGTGATCTCGGTTGGCAGCGCGGGTATCTGCCTCGTCTTCGACGGAATCGACTGGAATGATAACACCGGCCAGACCACCGAAGAACTCTGGGCCGTGTGGGGCGTGTCGCGCCTGAACGTCTATGCGGTGGGCGATGCTGGAACGATCCTGCGCTACAACGGTAGTCGCTGGTGGACGCTTGCCAGCATCACCGATGAACGACTCCGGGACGTGTGGGGAACCAGCAGAGACAACGTGTACATCGTTGGTCTTGCCGGCACGATTTTTCACTGGAATGGATCGAACTGGACGCAGATGGACAGCGGCACGTCGCAGGATCTATGGGGTGTGTGGGGCACTGGGGAAGACGACGTCTATGCCATCGGCAACTCCGGCACGATCATTCACTTCGACGGGACATTCCCCTAGCGAGTCACTCGATGAAGCTGCCCCGTTGCCTCTCCATCGCTGATTTTCTCGCGTTTGCCGTGCTGGTTGCGCTCGCGGGATGTTCTGAGAAAGTACAAAACCCACTCGAGATAATTATGGATGACAACCCTGCCTGGAGCTGGAACCTCGAGGCGAGTGGTGAGCTGATGCGTGATGTCTGGGGTGTGCCGAGTAGTCGGCTTTGTGGGCCACGGGTCGACCCACTGGAAACCTCCGTCGTGTTTGAACAAACAAGGTGGATTGATGTAATATCGAGCCGATTGCCGGTCTCTCAATTTCAATTTCTGTAGAAAGAACAACAACAGAAAGGGTGCCGACGTGCCGCATATGCAGACGGCGAAAAAGCGCGGGAAAAATCAAGAGCGCCGCACCGGTCCCGAAACAAGGGACTTACACCGTCTGTATGAAATGGCGGTTCAGAGCCCCGATGTCAATGCGGATTTCTTCGACCGAGTCTATCGCAGTATCAATGATAAGACGCCGAAAACACTAAAAGAAGATTTTTGCGGTACTGCGCTGCTGTCGGCAGAATGGGTTCGCAAGCGCAAAGACAACATCGCCATCGGTGTCGATCTCGATGGTCCCACCCTGCAATGGGCACGCGAACACAACATCGCCCCGCTCGGTGAGGACGCCTCACGCGTTCAACTCGTCGAGGATGACGTCCGCAAGGTGACGAAGCCGAAGGTGGATGTTATCGCCGCATTGAATTTTTCATACTTCATTTTCAAACAGCCGGACGCGTTGACCGAGTACTATAAGACGGTTCGTTCATCACTCAACAAAGACGGTATTTTCGTGATGGACATTTTTGGCGGGTGGGAGGCCCAAATGGACCTCGTGGACAAAACCAAGAACGAGGGGTTCACTTACGAGTGGGAGCAGAAGGGTATCAACCCGATCACGAACGAAGGAATTTTTCACATACATTTCAAGTTCCACGGTGGCGGCGGGATCAAAAAAGCGTTCACATATGATTGGCGCCTGTGGAGCATTCCCGAAGTTCAACAATGCCTCGAAGCGGCCGGGTTCAAGACGGTCGATGTGTACTGGGAAGGGATCGATTCCGATACGGACGAGGGTAACGGTGTCTTCCGGAAGGTGACCAAAGTCGAGAATTGCCCCGGCTGGCACACCTTTATCGTGGCTTATTAGATCCTTCTCCCGCTCGCATGCGGCCGAGGTAATCGTTGTACTCGCGCTTCGCCATCCCCGACAGGAAGAGAATTGCAATCAGGTTTGGCGCGGCCATCAGTCCGTTCGACACATCCGCCATTCCCCACACGAGCGGCAGAGAGAGTGTTGCCCCCAGGAAGGAGCACACGACAAACACGATCCGGTACGGCAGGATTGCACCCCGTCCCCACAGAAACATCACGCACCGGTCCCCGTAGTACGACCACGCGATCATGGTTGAAAACGCGAAGAGCGGCACGGCCATCGTTACGATGAAGTGACCGCCGCTCAGAACCGGGGAAAGACCCGTCTCGAATGCCCAGGCTGTCAGCGCCGCGCCGTTCAAGAGATTGCCGGCGCTGTCGAGGCCCGAATGCCACGCGCCCGTCGAGATAATGACGAGACCGGTGACGGTGCACACGACGATCGTGTCGATAAACGGGCCGATCGAAGCGACGATTCCCTCGCGGACCGATTCCTTTGTTCGTGCGGCGGCGTGAGCGATGGGGGCCGACCCCTGGCCGGCCTCGTTCGAGAAGAGTCCGCGCTTGCATCCCCACGTCAGTGCCATGAGAAATGTTCCGCCGGCAAACCCGCCGATTTGACCCTGGGGTGTGAACGCTTTTGTGAAGATCAGCTTGAACGCTTCAGGAACGTTCTGAAAGTTGAGAAACAGGACCGTCAGCCCGCCGATCATGTACAGCACAGCCATGGTCGGAACGAGACGGGCGGCGACGTGACCGATGCGTCGAATACCACCGATGATGACGAAGCCGACGAGGGAAGCCATCAAGAGCCCGGTGACCCAGGTTGGGACCGACAGGTCGTTCTTGAGAGTCTGGCTGACGGTGTTTGACTGCACCATGTCCGCGGAGCCGAGGCTGGCAAAAGCGGCGAGCAAAGCGAACATTACGCCGAGCCACTTCCAGTTCTGACCCATCCCGTTCATGATGTAATACATGGGTCCGCCCGAGACGCTCCCGTCGCTGTGAATAACGCGGTGACGGTGGGCGAGGTAGCACTCGACGCCTTTCGTCGCCATCCCGACGAGCGCAGTAATCCACATCCAGAACAGAGCGCCGGGTCCTCCATAGTGAATGGCCGTAGCCACCCCGGCGATGTTGCCGATGCCGATGGTTGCGGAGAGAGCTGACGACAGGGCCTGAAAGTGACTGAGGTCGCCTTCCTCCTCCGGGGTGTCGAATTTGCCGCGGATTACGTCGATGCTGTGGCGAAACGTGCGGAACTGAACTCCACGCATGAAAAATGTCAAGAAGACACCCGTGCCAATCAGCAGAGCTAGAAACGGCACGCCCCACACAATGCCGCTGACGACTTCTACGGCATGCTGGAATTTTTCGAGAAAAAGGGAGAACCCCTCTGGCATGGTGGTCTCCGATTTCCGCCGAAGGGCGGTTGGGCCTCACTAGTGGACTTCTGGTGATCGGATAAGCTTCGTGATTCGAACCACCGAACCAACGATCAACAAGAGCCCTGCAACGGTCATGATCAGGATGCCGCCGAACGGAGGTGACGCGAATTTGACCGACACCGTCGCGGAGCTCGTGATATCGGTTTCATTTTCTTCCTGCCACGTTGCCGTTATAGTAGCGATTCCGGCCTGCTGCGGCGTCCACGCGAGCGCGCCGTCCATGCCGGACTGTCCGACGGAATCCTCGCGGGACACACTGCTTCCCGGCCGGTACGTGACCATAACGTCCGCACCGGTTACCGGTGCTCCGCTCGAATCGGTCACATGGATCCGGGTCTGTTCATCCTGTACGGGATAACGTTTGTCGAGAATCACGTCGGCCATTGCAACGTGGCAAAACGAACACGCGACCGTGCCTGTCAGCACGAAAAGAGATTTCCATTTAGCTTTCCTGAGCATAGTTGCCTCGCTTCGTGAGTAGAAGAGCGACAAAAGTTGACGTCAAGAACCATACCATGAGAACTGCCACCGGTGCTGCGCGCATGAACTCCGCGCCTTCGCGGTAGTTTTCGTTGTAGGCCATTCCGTAGAGCCCGTTCTGAAACTCGTTGTACAAGGAGTAACCCAGAATAAACGCGAGCGCTGCCGGTATGACGAACTTGATAAGGACGTCGAACCATGGCCCGATTCGGGTCGATGAATTCTCGTTAATATACGCTCGGATCTTGCTGGCACCGAGTACCCAGCCGACAAGGATGCATTGGGCGAGGCCGATCGCGAGCAGCCCGTACGAAAAAACCCAGTGATCGATAAGGTCGAGCAACGTGAGTCCAATGGTCCCGTTGTTTTCCAGTCCCGGGTCGACCACCTGTGGAAGCGCAAACATGCAACTTCCAATAACGCCGATTCCCGCAGCGACAGCGATGGTCTTTCCGCGCGCCCATCCGAACTTGTCGCGCAACGCCGATACGATTCCCTCGATGAGCGAGACCGATGATGTCAATCCGGCAATCAACAGCAGGAGAAAGAACACGATTCCGAACAATTGGACGCCCGCCGGCATCTGGGCGATACCCTGCGGAACGATAAAGAACATCATACTGAGCGTGCTTGCCTGGGGCACGATAGCGAATGCGAACAGGACCGAAAACACGGCGAGGCCAGCGAGGTACTCGAACCCGCAGTTCAGGAAGGACGTTACGAACGAGTTCCCGGCCAGGTCGCTATTCTTAGGGAGGTACGACGCGTAGGCGACCATCGTGCCGAACCCGAGGGACAGCGTGAAGAAAATCTGACTGAACGCGCCCTGCCATACAGCCGGGTCTTTCATGACGTCGAAGTTCGGTGTGAACAGAAGATAGACACCCTGGGTTCCGTTCGGCAGTGTGACGCCGCGGACGATCAGGATAGCCATGAAGATCCACATCAGCGGTACGAACACCTTCGTCACTGCTTCGATACTTTGCACCCCGCGCCGGATAATCAGAACGTTCAGTGCCCAGACGATGACGACGAAAATGAGCGGCTTTGCAGTTGTCAGCATTTGAAAAAAGTACGCCGTGGCCGTTGGTAACACGCCTTCCGGGATGTCGAATGCCGGCACGGCCATCGTCGGTTGCCATAGTGCGCCGAACGAGCCGATGAGCATGCCGAGCACCCACGAAAGAATTGTGATGTAGTACATCGTGAGAAAACCGGCGTTAAGGATTCCCCACCAGCCAACGAACTCACCTTTCTTGCCGGCAACGATGTGAAGCGCCTCCGGGAACGCCCTGCCTGTCTTGCTGCCAAGACCGAACTCGAGCATCATTACCGGGATTCCGATCGCGAAGAGGGCGAGGAGATAAGGAAGGTAAAACGCACCGCCGCCGAATTTATAGGCGTTGGCGGAGAAGAAAACGATGTTTCCGAGCCCGATCGCTGAACCCGACGCGGCGAGGATGAAGCCGATCCGGGTCTTCCATCGACCGCGGTCTATGGGTGCTTGCGACAACCGATTCCCCTCTGTATGGGTGACTGGCGGCCCAAAACGGTGCAACTATATCCATCGCGTCAAAATATTGTCAAGATTTTTGGGCAAGTGAACGGGTGTTTCGGTGTTTATCAAACATGCGCCCATAAGAGCCGAGGAGGGCTTTCGGCTTGAATCTTGCCTCACCCTGATAGATACTGGAGACTGTTACGCCGCACCAGCTCAATAACGGAAATGGACCTTGAAGGGATTCGTCTACACGTTCGTTCTTACGGCAGTACTTGTGCTGTGCGTGATAATCCTCAGATCGCTCGAGCCTCCAACTGAACCCTCTCCCGTCGCTTTGAAAAGCAAACCCGATCGACTCCAAGCGCTGCCTGTGCCGATGACGGTGAAGAGCAGCGGCCCGGTCATTTCCCAACTCGATTCGACGGAACTCGTGAATGCAAACGCGATCGCGCTCTATCAGACGGGAGTCGAAATGCTCGACCTGTGGCATCTGCCCGAGGCGGTCCACGTGTTCGAGCTCATCGTCCGGGATGATCCGTCTCATCTGCAGGCCCGGCTGAGGCTTGTCGAAGCTTACGCGCACCCGATGATCCGCAAGGAACGCCGCGCCAGGGAATCGTGGAGTGTGGCGCGCCGTGTCGCCATCCGTGCCGGATACGACACGCTTCTCGTTGCTGCGTTCGGAAGTTTGTTCGTAGAGGATGATCCGCTGAAAGCCATCGATGAGTTCCGAACGATCATGGAAAAGGATCCCCAGAGTGAGTCGGCGCGATTTCTCCTCGCACAATCATTGCTTGCCGCGAGACAGCCGCGACGCGCAGAAGCGATTCTGACGGAGATGCTCGATGCGGACCCGAGCCAGGGCCGGGTACGCGAAATGCTCGTTCGCTGCAGCGCCGCGCTGGGAAAACTACCGGAAGCGGAGTCGCGAAGCCGAGAGCTTGCGAGTCTCTATACGTCGGAACCGTATCCGTACGTACTGCTCTCGCGCGTGTTGCTCCTCGAGGGCAAAATTGAAGAGGCAGCCGAGTTCGGCAACAACGCACTGGTAATCGATGAAAAATACATCCCCGCGATTCTCGGACGCGCCCACGTGTACATTGCGGAGAATGAACTGATGGCGGCACGGGTAAGCTTCGAGAAACTGCTCTTGTTCGGTGACTCGATGCTGTCGTCAGCCGGAATGGAGGGCATCTCGTACGTTGGTTTTCTTTCCGGCCAGTTCGACGAAGCGTCGGATTACATGGACGACGCGATTCGCCTCGCCATGAGCGCCGGTTCGACCCGTCAGGGGTTGAGACACGCGTTTCGCCTGGTGGGCTATCTGTGCGAGCTCGGCCGGACCGACGCTGCGGCGTCGGTCGTGGACCGATGGATCCAGCGGCACGGCGAGATCCCCGCGAGCCTCGGGCAGCTCCGCGTCAGAATCTCGATGGGACAGTCACAGCGGGCCCGCCAGGCGCTGAACCAGATCAAGGACAACCAGAAGTGGCGGTACTGGATGCGTTCGCTCGAGCTCGACTACAACGCCTTCAAGGCGCTCACGTTTATCCACGATGAAAATTTTGACCGCGCTCAGGACATCCTGAATATTCCCGTCGTAGTCGGCCTCCACGCGCGTCGTTCATACTTGAAAGGGTTTGTTGCTTTTCAGAGAGGTGAGGCGGAAGAGGCTGCCGGGTTTTTCGGAGAGG
>JAPUJU010000284.1 GCA_027296025.1 bacterium | reverse complement strand
GAGATCAAGCGGGTGAACGTGTTGCCGTATCCCTATCTGGAAGGGGACTCTCTCCGGGTGGACTTCTCTTTCCGCGAGGCCCAGCGGCGGAAGACGCGTGCCGCGCACCGGGTATGGCAGTATCTGAAAAGCAACTACCTTTTGTTCAGTACGCTCGAGACGCGGTTCAAGCTACTGCGCGCGCGCGGCATTCAGATCAAAGTTGCCGAGGGAGAAAAGGATATGTCGCACGCGCCCGGACCTTCGCGCCGGCTGACAACGATTTCGCTGCCCTCGACGTGGCCCGACAGCCTCGTTCAGCGCGCCGAGGTTCTCGCAGAGGCCGTGATACTGGATTGGCGGGATGCCGTTGCGCGGAGTGGCCGCGACTTCGTCATTTTGTACGTTCCGCGGCAGCGGGAGCTGGGCAAGCCGGCTGAAGAGCAGGACTCCTGGGCGGCGTGGCTCATCGATCTGTGTAACCGCAATGAAATCGACTTGATCGACCCGTCGGACCTCTTCGTGGAACGCCGCCGGCGGGGCCAGACCATCTACCAGGATCATCTCTCGCGCGACGGACACCGTGCAATGTCCGAGGTCTTCGTGAAAGAGTTCAGGCGATCGAACGAGGAGGATTCGCCTTGATAAAGATTCGGCCGGTTGTCCTCGAGGGGCGCCACGTACGACTCGAACCGCTTTCACTCGCACACCTCGACCGCCTCTCGGAGGTTGGGCTCGAGCCTGAGCTGTGGAAGTTTACGCCGGGCCGGGTGCTTTCCCGCAGTGACATGCAACGCTACATCGAAGAAGCGCTCGCGCGGCAGAGGGATGGCGTGGCGCTCCCGTTCGCGACCGTCGACAAAAGCGAGAACGCGGCCGTCGGGAGCACGCGGTACGAGAGCATCAGCCGGGAGAATCACAGGGTCGAAATCGGATGGACGTGGATCGCCCCGCCCTGGCAGCGGTCAGTTGTGAACACGGAAGCAAAGTACCTGATGCTCACCCACGCATTCGAGACGCTCAGTTGCGTTCGTGTCGAGCTCAAGACGGATGCACTGAACGAGCGTTCGCGCGCGGCAATCAAGAGAATCGGCGCCCGCGAGGAAGGGATCCTTCGCAAACACCTCCTGATGCCGGAGGGACGGTATCGGGACACCGCCTACTATAGTATTCTCGATTCGGAATGGGACGACGTCAAGGCCGCTCTAGAGGCAAAGCTGAACGCGAAGCGTTGATTCTCACGGGCCCGTCGTCGGGGGTGGGTCGATCCTCAACGTATCTGAGTACGCGTAGAGCCTCCCAAAATCACTGAAGAAGAAAATCCGGGAGCCGATCATTTCTTCCGGCCTCAGGGCGTCACCCGCGATCTTAAACTGAACGTCCAACTCCGGATCCTCGTAGAAAAGGCGAACCGCGGCACCCTTGCCGATTGCCTCGATGACGTTCCGATTGTTCCACTGTGCCTCATCCCTACCCGACTTCCGGCCGTAGACGAGAAAAACCCGCTTGACGCCTTCGGGGTTCAGTTCTCTTTCCCTGAGGTCGTCCATCATCTTCGCCGCAATCAGGGCACGTCGCAGCACGAAGCTCCCGAGAAAGGCCGAGTACGCGCGCATGGGAGCCGTTTCGTTTTCTCGGACCTTGACGTATGACAGTACCGACATGACCGCTATGAGAACAACCGTGATAACGAACTGCAGATGCCGTGTCCCGAACACGGGGATTCGACGAACAATATCGTCGAGTACGAGTGCCAGAAGGTATAGCGCACCGAACGCGGGAATGTACAGGTGCAGGTAGAATGTGTGATGACTTAGAAAAAGAACGGGCAGCATGCCCGCGATGAGAAACACGACACCGAAAACGATCTGTCGATAGTGGCCCAGCAGAACGTGATAGGCGAGGAGCAACAGAAAGAGAACGTGCGACATTTTTGCGGCGAAGTGCGTGTAGCTCATGGTCGTCGAGAGAATCGGCGCAAACTCGTAAACCCACCCCGAGTATTGACTGATGTTCCGAAAAATGTTCTTTCCGACCGAGAAGGTGTACACACCCTCGTCCGGCAGCGTCTTCCAGAGCACGATGAAGGCGGTGTACGCGACAAAAACGATGATTTGCCCCGCAAACTTCCGGATCGCCCGCGAGAACGGCAGTCGGGCACCGTCGTCCATCCCGAAGACCGCGAACAGAACCAGGACGATTGGAACGAAGTACGTCTGCTCCATGCTCATCAGAGCTAAAATGTAAGCGAGAATCGATACGCGCCTGGCCCATCGCGAGCCGCCGCGCAACGAATCGATTCCGGTGATGAGTGCGACCATCATGAACGACATGCCGAGGATTTGTTGAATGCAGGAGATCCACGCCAGAACGTGAAAATACGATACGTTCAATCCGAAGAATGCGGCCGCGGTGATGCTGGCCACCTTGCCGACAGCGAATCGCCGGAAGAGATGATACATGAGAACCATGTTGAACATATGCAGGCTGAACGCGACGATGTGGAAGGCGATCGCGCTCAGCCCGAAGGCGCTGTGCATGACCCCGAAGTAGAGCACCTTGGTCAGGGGGCGAAACTGGCCCGCAGACGCCGAGAAGTAATCGAAGAAGGTGCCGGGACCGTCGCTGTACGCGCGAAGCAGAAGGATGAAGTCGTCCTGTGCAAAGAAGTATTTCAAGAGTGGTGAAAAACAAACAAGTATCGCAAGGCTGATCGCGGGAAGAAAAAAGCCCGGTGTCACCCAGGGATCGTCCGGGGCCGAGGCTGCTCCGAGTTTCCGTTCAGGCATCCGCTGAGGCATGCCGCTATTACAACCGCCACGGGCGAGTCTTGTCAACACGGCGATTCGCTCTGAGTGGGACAAATGGTACGCACTGTGATAAACTCCGAACGACTTCCCTTTACAAAGGAGACACCGATGTGTCGCAATATCAAGAAACTCCGGCACCCCGCGGGACCTCCCACGGATGAGGAACTCCGTGACGCGGCGCTTCAATTCGTCAGAAAGATCAGTGGGTACCGTGTGCCGTCTAGCGCGAACGAGAGAGCGTTCGAAAAGGCCGTGAACGACATATCATGTGCCTCGCGGCGTATGTTCGATAACCTGCAGGTGGGCAGCGTAGTTCGATCCACGTAAACCATGACACGCAAATTCGACATGCCGATTTTTTACCGGGGCCCGATCATTTCCCGCGTCAAGAAGGCACGGCAGATCATGGATCCGAGGAAGCGGGACCTTGCTCCCGCCGTTCTCGACTTCGGCCCGGTACGTTTCCTTCTCGCCCGGCATTTCGGTTTTTGCTACGGCGTCGAGAACGCCGTTGAGATTGCGTTCCGCACGCTGAAGGAACATCCTGGAACACGTATTTTCTTCCTCAGCGAAATGATCCACAACCCCGACGTCAACCGCGATCTTCAGGAGCGGGGAGTCCGCTTTATCTTCACGACGACGGGAGAACAGATCGTGCCGTGGAGCGAAGTGAGTTCCGAAGACATCGTCGTCGTTCCCGCGTTCGGCACGACACTCGAAATGCACGAGGAACTGGGCAACCGGGGGATCGACCCGTACGCGTACAATACGACGTGTCCGTTCGTGGAGAAAGTATGGAAGCGGAGCGCGCAGCTGGGCGACGAGAATTACACGGTCGTCGTCCACGGCAAGGCCACGCATGAAGAAACGCGGGCAACGTTTTCACACAGTGTAAAAGGCGCGCCCACGGTTGTCGTTCGCAATCTTGATGAGGCGCAGATTCTTGCCGAGATTATTCGCGGAAACCTGGATAAAGTTGCGTTCGAGGAACATTTTCGTGAGAAGTGTTCGAACGATTTCGATCCGGAACGTCACCTTGCCCGGATCGGTGTCGTGAACCAGACGACGATGCTCGCGACGGAAACGCACGAAATTGCCCAGTTACTTCGAGAGGCCCTTTCGGACCGTTTCGGGGAGGAGCGCATTTCCGAGCATTTTGCGGATACGTCGGATACGCTCTGTTATGCGACGAACGAGAATCAGAATGCGACGTACGCCCTGATCAAGAAGGGTGCGGACATTGGTCTCGTCGTTGGCGGATACAACTCGTCGAACACCTCGCACATCGTGGAGCTTTGCGAGAAGGCGATGCCCACCTACTTCATTCATGGGGCAACGGAGATTCTGTCCGGTCAATCGATCCGCCATTACGATCTCGAAGCGCGTGAAATCGTCACGTCGCAGCCGTGGTTGCCCCGCCGCCGTCCGCTCGATATCGTACTGACGTGCGGCGCTTCGTGCCCGGACTCAATACTCGACGACGTACTGCTGCAGGTGCTGGGTCTTTTTGACGGCACGCGGCCCATCGATGACGTACTCAAACCCTACCCACAGGAGCCTGCCGACGCCTGAGGGTCCGCAATGCGTCCTCGCCACCGGCGGATGCGCACTGGATTTTCTGCCGGGGTTGGGAGATAATAGGAGGAACCTTCACGCTCGCATACGGGGGTTAGCATGACGCCAAAATTACGATTTTCTCATTCCGCATCGGTGCTGCCGGTCGATGACCTGAAAGAGACGGCGGCCTACTATCAAGAGGCATTCGGGTTCGAGCTCTCATTCATGTGGGGCGAGCCGGCCCACTATGCGGTTCTCAAGCGCGACGGCGTCGGTATCCACCTGACGGAGCGGGAAGACACATCCACCAAAATCCGGCCCAATACCGTCTATGTGTTCGTGCACGATGTCGACGCTCTCTCCGAAGAGTTCAAGGACAAGGTGATCGACATGTTCGCCCCGCCT